>JABACB010000026.1 GCA_014237925.1 Alphaproteobacteria bacterium | reverse complement strand
ACTGGTGCATCTGCCTGCCCGTCACCTTCGCGATCGGCATCGCCTCAATCCTCGTCGTCTATTTGATCGCGCTCCTGATTTCTCTCTTGCTACCCTCTTTCAGCGAAGAGTTCTTAGGCGAGAAAGACTTGCTCGCCCACATCTTCAGCTTCGCCATCTCTACAACGACTCTGTTGTTAACCTCTTGGCTCAGCACCGCGGTCACCGTACGACGATGCCGCGACGCAACGATCGACCTCAAGTGGTCGTTGGTCTTGGTGATACCTATGTGGCTCTTCGTGATCGTTGGCATCATCCCGCTCGAGACCATGTCCGAAGGCGGGCAAAACCTGTTGATAGCGACATTAGCGGCGCAACTTGCGCAAAGCCCCCAAAGTCTTACCCTGCCCATCACCATCTTCTTCACCACGCTCTTATTGCTCTTATTGTTTGTCGTTATCACCGTAGTTTACATCGTCTTCGGATGCCTCACGAGCAAAGAGGAAAGAAGAAAGACTTGACCGCAGCTCCCGAAAGGACTAGGCTCCTCCCAAGATTGAACCAATTCGACCACTGAGGAAAAACCCATGTTTTTTCGATCCTCCCCCTCGTTTCTGTCCCCCTTGTTTTTGCCCCCCTTGTTTCTGATAGTCGCGCTTTGTGCTGTCGTTCTTCTCGCAGCTCCTACGCAGGCGCAGGCGAAAGAAATTGTCATCAAGTTCAGCCATGTCACCTCTCCGAAAGGACATCCCAAAGGCGAAGCCGCAACCCTGTTTGCCAAACGCGTCAACAAGGAGCTGAAAGGAAAAGTGCGCGTTAAAGTCTTTCCCAACGGACAGCTCTACAACGACAACAAAGTTCTGGAAGCCCTGTTGCTCGGCAATGTGCAGATGGCGGCTCCTTCCCTCTCGAAGTTCGAGCAGTACACGCTGAAATACCGCGTCTTCGACTTGCCCTTCGTCTTCAAAAACATCGAAGCCGTCAACAAGTTCCAACAATCTTCCAAAGGCAAAGAACTGCTGCTCGCCATGCAAGACAAGGGGTTGCTGGGGCTCTCCTATTGGCACAACGGATTGAAACAACTTTCTGCGAACAAGCCCCTTCTTTCGCCGAAGGACGCGAAAGGACTGAAGTTTCGCATCCAAACCTCCGATGTGCTGAAAGCGCAGTTCGAGGCGCTTAAAGCCTCGCCGCAAAAGATGGCGTTCGCCGAAGTCTACGGCGCCTTGCAGACAGGTGTTGTCGATGGGCAGGAGAACACATGGTCGAACATCTACACCAAGAAGTTTTTTGAGGTGCAAGACGGCATCACCGAATCGAACCACGGCATTCTCGACTACTTAGTTGTGACCTCCGCCTCCTTTTGGAACGGGCTGCCCGCCGACATTCGCGGCGATCTCGCGCGCATTCTCGCCGAGGTGACGCAAGAGCGCAACGCCATCTCGCGCAAGATCAACCTTGAGAACCGCGCGAAGGTCGTCAAAAGCGGAACGAAGGTGAGAGAGCTCACGCCTTCGCAACGCAAGGCATGGGTCAAGGCGATGCGTCCTGTGTGGAAGCAGTTCCAAGGTGACATCGGCAAAGACATCCTGAAGGCGGCGCTGGCAGCCAACAAGTGAGACTTCATCTGCTCCCTCTCGCCACAAGGGTAGCGAGAACCGCAGCCTGGATCGAAGAAAGCTTGCTCGCGCTCCTGCTCGCGGGCATGACGGGCGTGGCCTTCGTCAATGTTGTTGCGCGACGCCTTTTCGCAAGCTCGTTTCCCTGGGCCCTGGAGCTGACGCTCAACTTGTTCCTCTACCTCGTGCTGCTGGGAATGGCTTACGCCTTGCGGCGCGGCTTGCATGCAAGCGTAGACGCGTTCGTCCGAAGGCTCGCCCCGCGCGCCGAGAAGCTGTGCTATCTGCTTGCAAGCTTGTGCGTTGTCGTCTATGCGCTCGTGCTTTCGGCGACAGGCTTCCAAATCGCGCGCTTGTTTTGGTCGAACCCTGCCTTGCGTAGCATTGGCTCCGAAGAGATCGGCATTCCGCACTGGCTGACCTACGGCGTTTTGGGCTTCTCGTTTGCCTACTTGGCAATCACGGCGGTAGCCTTGACGCTTGCAACACTGCTCGGCAAGCAGGCTGCGCTGCGCTCGAACGAGCATGTCTGAGGCTTGGCAGAGCCTTTTTTCTGCAAACGCGGGAGTGCTTCTGCTTTCGCTGGTCTTTGCGCTGCTGGCGCTGCGCGTGCCGATCGGGGTTGCGCTGGGATTGCCGAGCCTTGTCGTCAGTTTTGTCGTAGGCGGTAGCGTCTCGGGGTTGGCGACGGCGGTGGTGGGGGCGATGAACGACAAGTTTCTGCTGACGGCGATTCCGTTTTTCGTTCTTTCCAGCGTCTTCTTGGCGGGCGGCGGCGTTGCCGAACGGATCGTGCGCTTCGCCGTCTCTGCGGTTGGTCACCTGCGCGGCGGGCTTGCGAGCGCGGGCGTTTTCGCGTGCATGCTTTTTGCCTCTCTTTCAGGCTCGTCGCCTGCGACTGTTGCCGCGATCGGACCGATGGCGCTCGACGGCATGAAGCGGGCTCGCTATCCGAAACATCTTGCTGTCGGTGTCATCTCGACGGCAGGCACGCTGGGCATCTTGATTCCGCCCTCGATCGTGATGGTCGTCTATGCGGCGGCGACGAACGAATCGGTGGGACGATTGTTCATCGCCGGCATCGTCCCGGGGCTGACGGCAGGACTTCTGCTCATGCTGGGCGTGCGCGTTGCGGTGCGCAACATGCGGATCGCGCCTTCTGCGAAAGCGAGCATGCGCGTTGTCCTCAACAACGCAGGCGCGGCGACCTTCGGCTTGTTGCTGATCGTGTTGATTTTGGCGGGGATCTATGCGGGGTGGTTCACGCCGACCGAAGCCGCCGCCTTTGCCGCTGTCTATGGTTTTGTCGTCGCCAGTTGCGTCTATCGCGGCATGGGCTTTCTCCGCGGAGTGCCTTGGCGCAAAGGCGGCGAATCTCTGTCGCGTGTGTCGGCGCGCGCTTTGTGGCAAGTGCCTTGCGCTGCCACTTTCGGCTTGTTTCACCGCGACACGAGGCAGGGTTTGATCGAAGCGGTGCGCATCTCGTTGATGCTGATGTTCATCATTTTCAACGCGCTGATGTTCAGCCATGTGTTGACGGAGTTGCAATTGCCGCAACATCTGACGGAAGGGATCGCGGCTGTCTCGATGCCGCCGTGGCTCTTCTTGCTGTGCGTCAACGCGCTGCTGCTGATCGGAGGGCAGTTCATGGAGCCGAGCGGACTTCTGCTGATCGTAGCGCCTGTCGTGCATCCGATCGCGCTGAGTTTGGGGATCGATCCGATTCATTTGGGGATCGTGATGGTTGTCAATATGGAAATCGGCATGATCACGCCTCCCGTAGGACTGAATCTTTTTGTCGCCGCCAGCATTGCCGATATGTCGGTGCTGGCGGTTGTGCGCGCCGTGTTGCCGTGGATGCTGTTGTTGTTGGGTTTCCTGCTGGCGGTGACCTATCTGCCGTTCCTGTCGACGGCTCTTCCGAACCTTCTCTACGACACAGCGGTGCGATAAAACGAACGACGGAGTGTGGGAGTGTGCGACGGAATGTGCGCCTGAAATGTGCGCCTAAAAATGTGTTAGAATGCTTTTTGAACGAAGGGGTTGAGGGCATCGTGCCTGAGGTTTCGATATGAAAATCGGCATTTTGCAGACCGGACAGTCCCCGCGCGCGTTGCAACGCGAGCATGGCGACTTTGTCGACATGTTCGGAGTTCTGTTTCAAACGCAAGATTTCACCTTCCGCCACTACGCGGTATGCGAGATGGAGTTTCCGACAAGCGTTGTCGATGCGGAGGGCTGGCTGGTGACGGGCTCCAAATGTGGCGCGTACGAGGATCACGCTTGGATTCCGCCGTTGGAAGAATTTTTGCGCGCCGCCTATCGAGAAGGAGTGCGCGTTGTCGGGATCTGTTTTGGACATCAAATTTTTGCCCAAGCGATGGGCGGCAAGGTGGAAAAGTTTCGAAGCGGCTGGCAGGTCGGCATGCAACACTACGACTTGACGGAGCTGCAAGCGGCGAACCTGACGAAGAGCAGCTGCGTGCCTGCGTGGCATCAGGATCAGGTTTCGACAAAACCCGCCAATGCCAAGACGCTGGGACACTCTCCCCACTGCCGTCACGCGGTTCTAGGCTACGAAGATCGTGCGCTCACCTTCCAACCGCACCCCGAGTTCACCAAGCCCTTCTTGAAGGATTTGATCGCGTTTCGCAAAAACATCTTGGACGCCGCCGTGATAGAGAAAGCACAGGAAAGTCTGACTCACGACAGCGATGCGCTGGCGGTCGCTCGCCACATCGCCGCCTTCTACTGCCAGCGCGCATAACGGATGTTGTATTCGGTGCTTGCCACCCTCCCTCGATTTGGTCTAGGCTAGGGGTCCATGTCTTCTTCCTCCCCGCGCGCTGCCTCGCGCCGCGACTCCTTTGTCGCCTTCGAGCATGTGCAGAAGTCCTACGACGGCGAGACGCTCGTTGTTGAAGATTTCAACCTGACGATCGAGCGTGGCGAGTTTCTGACCCTTTTGGGTCCTTCGGGGTCTGGCAAGACGACCTGCCTGCTGATGCTCGCCGGCTTCGAGGTTCCGAGCGCAGGACAGATTCGCCTTGCCGACAAGGTTTTGGACAACATTCCGCCGCATCAACGCGAGATCGGACTGGTGTTCCAAAACTATGCGCTGTTCCCGCATATGACGGTTGCAGAAAATCTCGCGTTCCCGCTGAAGGTGCGGAAGTTCGACAAATCCGCCATCGCGCGAAAGGTGAACGACACGCTTGCGATGGTGCGCTTGCAGGGCTTCGAGCATCGCAAGCCGAACCAACTTTCGGGCGGGCAGCAGCAACGCGTCGCGGTGGCACGTGCGCTCATCTTCGATCCGAAAATTCTTCTGATGGACGAACCCTTGTGCGCGCTCGACAAGAACCTGCGCGACCAAATGCAGATCGAAATCCGCGAGTTGCATCGAACGCTCGGGATCACCGTCGTCTATGTGACGCACGATCAGTCGGAAGCCATGACGCTGTCGTCGCGCATCGTCGTCTTCGACGAAGGCACCGTCCAGCAAGTGGCGGCACCGAGCGATCTCTACGAGAAACCCCAGAACGCCTTCGTTGCACAGTTTGTAGGCGAGAACAACGGGCTGCAAGGAACCGTAGAAAAGACGCAGGGCAAATCCTGCCATGTGCGCCTTCGCTCAGGAGAAAACATCGAGGCGGAAAATGTTGGCGACAACGCGAAAGGCGCGCAGGTCTTGGTGTCGTTGCGTCCCGAACGCGTGCAGCTGGCTGCGAACATCTCCGATCTGACGCGGTGCCAAAACAAAGTTGAAGGGAAGCTTCGAGAAAAGATCTTTCTCGGAGATCACATGCGCGCGAGATTTTTCGCTTGCAACAAAGAAGGCTTTGTTGTAAACCTTCCCAACAAAGAGGGTATCGAGCATGTCAAGGTCGCGAGAGAAGGACAAAACATGGCGCTAGGCTGGAGGGTCGAAGATTGTCGAGCTTTGGGCTTGGCGAAGCGATCCTGAACTGCTGATGGGCGCTGGATTGTTCTCCCTTCGTCCCTTTATCTTGAAGAAACCACTTTTCACAACGACTAAATAAAGGAGCAATATCCTATGTCACGCAACCTTTTTGTGGCTTTTGCGGCGATGCTTACCTTGGGCTTGACTGCCTGCGGCGATGACGACGCGGCGAACATGGAGGCGAAACCTGCCGAGCTTGTGATCGTCTCTTGGGGCGGCGCCTACTCGGCGAGCCAAAAGAATGCCTACCACGATCCTTACATGGAGAAATATCCGCAAGTGACGATCGTCAACGACGACTCGTCGAACGAAGCCGTGCCGAAGCTGCGCGCGATGAACGAAGCGGGCAATGTCACTTGGGACCTCGTTGATGTTGTCGCCGCCGATGCGATTCGCGCCTGCGACGATGGACTGGCCTTGGAGGTCGACATCAACGACATCTTGGCCGAAGCACCCGACGGAACGAAAGCCAGCGCCGACTTCGGCGACCTGCTGGTCTCGCCATGTTTCATTCCGCAGATCGTCTATTCGATCACCTTCGGCTATCGCACCGACTTGGTGAAAGAACCAATGACGCAGCTGTGCGATGTCTTCGACTTGGCGAAGTTCCCCGGCAAACGTTCGCTGGAAAAACGCCCGATCGTCAATGTGGAATGGGCGCTCTTGTGCGACGGCGTCGATGCTGACGACATCTACGATGTCTTGTCGACGAAAGAAGGGGTTGATCGCGCCTTGAAAAAGCTGGATACGATCAAGTCCGAAATCATCTGGTGGTCGAAAGGCGCGGAGACCCCGCAACGTTTGGCGGACGGCGAGGTTGTCGTAGGCTCCACCTACAACGGCAGGCTGTTCTCGCTGATCGAAGAGAAGAAGCAACCCGTCGCCATGCTGTGGGACTGGCAGGTCTTCGATCTCGACGGCTGGATCATTCCCAAGGGCATCTCGGAGGAAAAGCTGGAGGCGGTGAAGCACTACTTGTACTTTGCAACCGACACGCAGAGGCTTGCCGATCAGGCGAAGTATATCTCCTACGGTCCTGCGCGAAACTCTTCCGCACCCTTGGTCGGAAAGCATGCAGATCTGGGCATCGATATGGCGCCCCACATGCCGACCGATCCGAACAACGCGAAAAACGTGTTGCTCTACAACTTCGATTTTTGGGCTGACAAGCGCGACGAAATCGACGAGCAGTTCCAAGCGTGGCTGTCTAGGTAGAGACGAGCCGTCTTGGTCGCTTTGAACGCACGCCCTCGCCGCGCAAGGCGTAGCCCTCTCTTGGGTTGCGCGCTGTGCGGCGAGGGTGTCGTTTTTTTACCCTGTCTCTAATCTCTAACAAAGCCGTGCCTGTTGCCACCCCTCGCTTGCTGACCGCCGAAGGGCACGAGCTTCGTATGGTGTTGCAAAAGCACAAGGCGCGTCGAAAGCGCAAGGCCTTTCTGTTAGTTGCTCCGCTGTTGACGTTCGTGGTGGTCGGTTTCTGTCTGCCGATCTTGGACATGCTACGGCGTTCGGCGGACAACAGCATCGTTGAGGAAACCCTTCCGCGCACGATCTCTTCCTTGAAGGGGTGGGATGCAAGCGGCGATTCGCTACCTGGCGAGCGAGCCTTCGCGGCACTTGCACAAGATTTGGTGTTGGCGCAGCAGCAGCGGCGCGCGACACGGCTGGGGCAAAGGCTCAACTACGAGCTGTCGGGATTGGCGAGCCTGTTCCGCCGTAGCGGTCGCGACATGGAGAAGGTGGTGCTGGAGGTTCGCTCTCGACGCGGTTCTTACAAGGAGTCTCTGATCGCCTTCGACGCACGCTGGGGCGAGCTGGATTCGTGGCGCGTGCTGAAGCGATTCGAAGACGAGATGGTTGCAGACTATTACTTTGCGTCGCTCGACATGAAGCGCGACTTGCAATCGAACGAGGTTTCCTTTCGTCCTTCGGAGGAGCGAATCTATCTCAGACTTTTCGGACGAACGGTTGTCATCAGCTTGGGGATCACATTGGCGACCTTGTTGCTTGGCTTTCCGCTCGCGCTGTGGATCGCTCGGCTACCGACGCATCAGGGCAACATTCTTCTTGTGATGGTGCTGTTGCCCTTTTGGACTTCGTTGTTGGTGCGCACCACTTCGTGGATCGTCTTGTTGCAGCAGCAAGGGGTCATCAACGACCTGCTCGTTGCGATCGGCATCGTCTCGGAGGAGGGGCGGCTGCGCATGATCTACAACACGACGGGCACCGTCGTTGCGATGACGCACATCCTGCTACCGTTTATGGTGTTGCCGCTCTACAGCGTGATGAAGACGATCTCCCCTTCGTACATGCGCGCTGCTGTCTCGCTGGGGGCGCATCCTATTTCTGCCTTTTGGAAGGTATATTTTCCGAACACCGTCCCTGGCATCGGCGCAGGAGCGATCATGGTGTTCATCCTTTCGATCGGTTACTACATCACGCCTGAGTTGGTGGGGGGCAGGACGGGTGTTTTCATCAGCAATCGTATCGCCTATCATATTTCCTCGTCGCTGAACTGGGGACTGGCGGCGGCGTTGGGTATCGCCTTACTTACCTTCGTGGTTGCGATCTACTGGCTTTACGACAAGCTCGTCGGCATCGACAACATCAAGCTGGGGTAGCGCGGCGCGATGAGTTTTTTTCCGCCCCATCTTTCTATATTCGAGCGCGGCTGGTATGTAGTTTTCCGTCTGATCTGTGTGTCGGTGTTGGTCTTTCTGCTGGTGCCGATTTTGGTGATCGTGCCGCTTTCGTTCAACGCGCTGCCTTATTTCACTTTCACGCCGGAGATGCTTTCTTTCGATCCGAAGGGTTATTCGTTGCAGTGGTATCGAGAGTTTTTCACCGATCCTAATTGGCAGGGAGCGGTACGCAATTCTGTGTTCATCGCGTTGTGTTCGACGGCGATCGCGGTAGGGTTGGGAACCTTGGCGGCTTTGGGGTTGTCGCGTGCGGATATGCCGGCGCGCTCTGTGGTGATGGGGTTGTTGATTTCGCCGATGATTGTCCCTTTGATCATTTCGGCGGTCGGCATGTTTTTCTTCTACTCGCGGCTGGGGTTGCAAGGCACGCATCTTGCCGTCATTTTGGCGCATGCTGCGTTGGGGACGCCGTTCGTTGTGATTACGGTGACCGCGACTTTAGTTGGATTTGACTTCACCTTGTTGCGGGCAGCCGCGAGTTTAGGGGCGACGCCTGTGCGTGCTTTCTTCAAGGTGACCTTGCCGATAATTTTTCCAGGAGTGATGTCGGGGGCGCTGTTTGCTTTCATCACTTCGTTTGACGAGGTTGTTGTCGTGTTGTTTGTGGGCTCGTTTCACCAGCGCACGATTCCGTGGAAGATGTTTTCGGGCATACGGGAGCATATCAGTCCGACGATTTTAGCGGTGGCGACATGTTTGATTCTGGTCTCAATGTTGTTGTTGGTGTCGCTAGAGTTGTTGCGGAGGAGGGGCGAGAAGATGAGGGGAATTAAGCATTGACTAGGCATTGACTTCGATGCCCAAAAGCATCTCCCGAAAGTATTCTCGAAAATATCTTCGCGTGTCGTTTCTTTTTTCTTTGTTTCTAACCTTCTTAATAGAATTCTTTAGCGTTTCTATTGCGCTCGCTCGCTGCGGGTTTTTGCGAGAGGACTAGTACCGATGGACGAGTCTTCCCGCACTTCCCCCGTGAGCGCGACACACATTTTTGTTAATAAAAATTCCATTCTTTACTTAGCAGTGATAATAGCTATTAATTATTAATACCTTTCAAACTATTAATACCTTTCAAACACCGCGATGCGATTGCTGTTCGTACCTCTCTCGTTGTTTTTCACCCCCCAACAATTCGCCGTCTTCGTAAACGATTGCTGGTTAATAAAAGTCTTCGCATGCACGAAAGGCAAGCCTGCAACCGCCCCTGCCACCTCCTCCTCCAGCAACACGCTACCCCCGCGCACCTCCCCCACCTCGAAGGCAACACGCCCCCCCGAACGCACAACGCGCGCGAACTCGGTGAAAGTGTCGCGCACAAAAGAACGCCACCGCTCCAGCGACGCATGGACATCGCACGCCACCGCCTCCGTTTTCAAGTCGGCAAACCACAGCCTGAGCCAGTTGTCCTTCTTGTAATCGACCGTATTCAAAAATGGCGGCGAGGTGACCACCAAGTCGACGCTGTTTTTCTTGAGGTAGGACATCTTCTGCGAAGGACACACCGCAAGCTTCACATCCCTCGCTTGCAAAGAAGGCACGCCATCGCGCAGCAGGCTTTTTGATTTTTTGAGAATCAACGCTGCCACATCACGCCAAGGCGGTTTCTGTTCGTGCTTCGCATTGAGCCTCCGTTGCGTCTGCAACGAGACCGCCTGATTCGGCGGCATGGTGCGCACCGAAAAAAAGCCTGGCGAATGCCCTGTCAGACGGTTCAACGCCACCATGCGAATCCAGTCGTCGGTGGCATCGAACGCGCCGCTCTCTTCGCGCTTGCCAAACCATGCCTTGAGCGCGACCAGCTGCTCTAATACTCGTGGATGGAAAAACGCCAGCAAGTCATGCTCTGACGCTATTGAAGCTGGCGAAGTGCGCCAAGCCCGCTCTTGTTCTATCGTGCGCAGACGCTCTGCGACCGCCGAGAGCGACGGCGGCATCAAACGCGGACGCAACAACATCAAACACAGAGGATTGCCGTCGCTTGCCGCCACCTTTCGTCCCATCAGTGCTGCTTGTAGCGCGGTCGTGCCGCGTCCTGAAAAGGGGTCCAGCACGCAATCGCCAGCGCGCGAGTAACGCTCGATGAAGAACTGCGGCAGCTGCGGTTTAAAACAAGCGCGATAGCTGATCTCGTGCAAGGCATGCCCCTGGCGTTGCTTCGCCGTCCAAAACTCTCCCACCTCCCTCCTTCCCTCCGCGAAGTCTTTGCGAAAGCCTTTGCGAAAGTCTTTGCGAAAGGCTTCTCTCTCTGCTGGGCTTGCAGGCAAGAAAGAAAGAACGCGCTGCTCCGCTACCGTATCGCTACTCGTCGTCATGATTCTTTTTACACACGAAGAATCGGACAGACAAGTCGGTTGGCACAATGTTTGCGTAGTTATCAACAGAGAAGAACAGCGAGGCAAGAGAAGATGTCTTATTCCGATCTCCCGATCATCGAATCGCTGACGCGCAGCATGCACTACGGCACGCGCAGGAACCGCGTGCTTGCGCAAAACATCGCGAATGTCGATACCCCCGGCTACAAAGCGCGCGATCTGGAGGCGATCCGCTTCCCCGAATCGCTCAGACGCGCCCAAAGAAACCATTCCAGCGGCAATCTCGCGCGCACGCATCCGCGTCACTTTTCTTCGAGCGCGTTTCAAACGCCCGCTCCGATTCGCGCGCTCGCCTCGACGAACGAGCGCACGATCTCCGGCAACACGGTCAACTTGGAAGAGAACCTCGTGAAGATCAACCAAACCGCCGCCGAGCACGAACGCGCCGTCAGCCTCTATCGCAAGTACTTCCGTTTCGTCAACACCGCTGCCGGTCGCGGCGGACAGCAATAACGGAACTCTCCAAATTCACTTCAGAGCTGTTACGAGCTGTTACCTTAGAGCCTCATGGATCCCTTAAACGCAGCACTAAGCGCCTCGGCTTCGGGGATGCGCGCACAAGCCCTGCGCCTGCGCGTTGTCTCCGAGAATTTGGCGAACCAAAACAACGCGGCGCTCGACCCGAACGAAGACCCCTACCGTCGCAAGACGGTTCACTTCAAGAATGTCCTAGAGCGCAAGCTCGGCGTCGAGCTGGTAGAGGTGAGCCGCGTCGATCACGACCCCACACCCTTCCCCCTGCGCTACGAACCGAACCACCCCGGCGCGGACGCCAACGGCTATGTGAAGTATACGAATGTGCGCGGGCTGATCGAGATCGCCGACATGCGCCAAGCGAATCGCTCCTATCAAGCGCAGCTGAATGTCTTCAGCCTGACGCGCCAGATGCAGTCGCGCACCAACGAGTTGCTGCGCTAGCTCTTTCCCTTCCTCCCTTTTCGACGCTACACTGCCCACAAGGAGACGCATACCATGACCCCATCGATCGACGCGAAAGCCGCCTACTACGCAGCACTGAGTGCGCAAGCCGAACGCCTCGGCGACAAGGCGCACTTGCTTGTCCCTGCGCAAGATTCGCAGGCGAACGCCTCCTCTTTCGCAACGACGCTCGCTCAGCTGTTTGCGCAAGGCATCGCCACCCAGCAGCGAGCCGAGCAGGCAGGCTTGCAAGCGCTGAGAGGTGAGATCGACCAAACGGCGCTGGTTGCTGCGATCACGGACGCAGAAACGACGCTCAACACGGTGGTTGCGGTCCGCGACCGTGTCTTGAGCGCCTATCAGGAAATCAGCCGCCTGCCTATCTGACTCCGTCTTTTATTCCGCCGCCTCAGGCAAGAGCGGCTGCGCAGGTGCCTGTCCCTCCTCGATAGGATGCGCCAAACGCCCCAGCGTCTCCTTCGGCACAACCTGCCAAAAGTCCTCGTAGACCTTCTCCCAATTTTCAAGCAGCCGTTGCGCATGCTCGGATCTCGTCTCCTTGACATGCATCGCCAGTAGATCAAAGCATCGATCCTTCCAATAGCCCTTCAGACGAAAAAGCTCGACATGGACTCTGTTGTAGCGCGCAAGAAAGCCCGATTCCGCTCTCTCGCCCCTCTCTTCGTCCCTCTCTTCGTCCCTCTCTTCGTCCCTCTCTTCGTCCCTCCCTTCGTCCCTCCCTTCGTCCCTCCCTTCGTCCTTCCCTTCGCCCTTCTCTTCGCCCCTCCCTTCGTCCTTCCCTTCGCCTGCATCGTAGACATACGCGATTCCGCCCGTCATGCCGGCGGCGAAGTTGTCGCCGACCTCGCCCAAAACAAGCACCTCCCCCCCCGTCATGTATTCGCAGCCGTTCGAGCCGCAACCCTCGACGACAGCATCCGCCCCCGAATTGCGCACGGCGAAACGCTCGCCCGCTCGCCCTGCTGCGAACAGCTTTCCGCCCGTCGCTCCGTACAGCACCGTGTTGCCTACGATGGCATTGTGCTGGCTCGCGCGCGCGGCGGCGGCAGGAGGACGCACGACGATCACGCCCCCGCTCAACCCCTTGCCGACATAGTCGTTCGCCTCCCCCTCGACCGCCAGGCGCATGCCCGCGACCGCCCATGCGGCGAACGATTGTCCGGCGGTGCCGCGAAAGCGTAAGCGCACATGCTCGTCGCTTAAAGGCTCCTTGATCGTGCGCACGATGCGAGACGCGAGCCCCGCGCCGATCGTGCGATCGGTGTTGCGAATCGAATAGTGCAAATCGACGGCAGAGCCTTCCTCGAACAAGGGCGCTGCGTCGGCAAGAATTCGCTCGTCCAAAGGGCTTGCTACAGGACGCGGCTGCCCCTGCGGACGCGTACAATACATCGGCGCGCCGCCCGTCTCGATGCGCGCCAAGAGCGCGTTCATGTCCAAGTCGTCTAGCGAGTCGTCGCCGCGGCTGATCTGCGTCAGATACTCGGTGTGTCCGATGATCTCCTCAAGGCTCCGCGCTCCCAGGCGCGCCAAGATCTCGCGCACCTCCTCGGCGATGAAGGTGAGCAGGTTGATTGCATGCTCAGGGCTGCCCGTGAAATGCTCGCGCAGTTTTTTGTCCTGCGTGCAGATTCCTACAGGACAAGTGTTTGCATGGCATTGTCTTACCATGAGACAACCCATCGCTACCAACAGCGCGGTTCCGATTCCGAACTCTTCCGCGCCCAGCAGAGCGGCGATGACGACATCGCGTCCCGTTTTGATTCCGCCGTCTGTGCGCAGACGCACTTGGTTGCGAAAGCCGTTGACGGACAGCACCTGGTGCACTTCTGCCAAGCCGATCTCCCAGGGCAGCCCTGCATACTTGATCGAAGACTGAGGCGATGCGCCCGTTCCGCCGCTGTGTCCTGAGACGAGGATGGTGTCGACATGAGCCTTCGCCAAGCCCGCCGCGATCGTGCCTATCCCCGTGCGCGCCACCAGCTTGACGCACACCTCGGCGCGAGGATTGATCTGCTTCAGGTCGTAGATGAGCTGCGCGATGTCCTCGATCGAATAGATGTCGTGATGCGGCGGCGGCGAGATCAGCGTCACTCCTGGCATGGAGCGTCTCAAGGCGGCGATTTCAACGCTCACCTTATGCCCCGGCAGCTGTCCGCCTTCGCCGGGTTTCGCCCCTTGCGCCATCTTGATCTCGATCTCGGAGCAGTTGTTGAGATATTCTGCCGTGACTCCGAATCGCCCTGAAGCGATCTGCTTGATCGCGCTGGAGGCGTTCTCGCCGCCTGCTCGACGCAAATAGCGTCGTGCGTCTTCGCCGCCCTCTCCCGAATCGGACTTCGCGCCGATTCGGTTCATGGCGACCGCCAGCGTCTCGTGCGCCTCCGCCGAGAGCGCGCCGTGCGAGATGCCAGGCGAGACCAAGCGACGACGCAGCCGCGTCACCGATTCGACCTCGTCGAGAACGACAGGACTGGCGTTCTGGAAAGAGAACTCCAAAAGATCGCGCAATGCCGTAGGCGGCTGCGCGTTGAGCCGTGCGCAGTAGCGGTCGTAAAGCGCACGCTCGTCGCGATGCACCGCCTGCTGCAAGAGATGGATCTCCTCGCCTTGCCATGCGTGCGTCTGCGCGCTGCGGCGAAAACGGTAGAAGCCGCCGATGGGAACGACGGGCTTGTCGCAGGCGAAGCCCTTGTGGTGCTGCGCCGCCGTGCGGCGTTCGAGCCCGCTCAAGCCGATTCCCGAGATACGCGAGACCAGCCCCGGGAAGTATTCTGCAACCAGCGCGCGCGAAAGTCCGATCGCCTCGAAGTTGCACGCGCCGCGATAGGAGCTGACGACGGCGATTCCCATCTTCGCCATGATTTTCAGCAGCCCTGCGTCGATCGCGCGACGGTAGGCTTCGATGCGTTCGACCTGTCGGAGCGGCGTTCGATCTTGGGCGAAGTCTCGACAAAGGGTGGCTTCGGCAAGCCACGGTGAGACGGTCGTTGCCCCCAAGCCTACGAGCACGGCGCAAGAGTGCACATCGAGGCATTGGGCGCTTTCGACATTCAACGAGGCGTAGCTGCGCAAACCTTGGCGTTGAAGATGCGCGTGCAGCGCAGAGACGCACAGGGCTGCCGGCAGAGCTGCGTTCTCTTTGTCGATGGCGCGGTCGGAGACGAAGAGGTTGCCGCGTCCTGCACGCACGCCTTCTTCGGCTTGCTTGCACAAATTTTCGAGGGCTCGTTTCAACGCTTCGCCGTTATTCACATCACGAACGGGAAAGGTTGCAACGAGCGGCGTGGCGTTAGCCTCGAGCATGGAGGCAAGCGCACGCGCTTCTCGACCGATGAGGATGGGCGATGGCAGCTCGACGATGCGACGTTTCGTCGTATCCGAGGAGGCAAGATCGGTAAAGTTGCCGATGCGCGTATGCAAGTCCATGACGCGCTTCTCGCGCAACGAATCGATCGGAGGGTTCGTCACTTGCGAGAAGTCCTGACGAAAGAAGTGGTGGAGCGGTCGCGCGTCTTCGGCGAGCACGGCGAGCGGCGAGTCGTCGCCCATGGATCCTGTAGGCTCGACCCCGTTGTCTGCCATGGGCTTGAGGATGAGCTCGATCTCTTCAAAGGTCCACCCCAACGCCGCCTGACAGCTTTTCAGACGCAAGGGATCGAGCGTCTCGAAAGCAGCGGATTCGTCCGTCGCAAGCGTGCGCAGCGTTCCCGCCAGCTGGCTGTAGGGACGCAAGGCGGCGCAATCGCGTTTGAGCTCCTCGTTTCGACAGAGCCTTCCCCGTTTCAAGTCGACGGCGAGCATGGCACCCGGTGCGATATGCCCTTTCTCGATGATGTTACCGTCGTCAAGCGGCACGATTCCCGTCTCCGAGCCTGCGACCAACAAGCCGTCGTTCGTGATCGAAGTACGCAAGGGACGCAAGCCGTTCCTATCCATACAAGCCAAGACCCATCTTCCGTCGAAGGCGCAGATGGCGGCGGGTCCGTCCCATGGTTCCATCAAGCCGTTGTTCCAGCGATAGAAGTCGCGCAACGCCTTCGGCATACGCGCGTCCTCTGCGTTCCACGCCTCGGGGACGAGCAGGCAAGTCGCCTCAGGCAGCTCTCTACCGAAGCGCAACAGCATTTCGAAGGCAGCGTCGATACAAGCGGAGTCCGAGCCGTGCAAGGGCAGAACGGGTTTGATCTCGGCGCTCGCGTAGCCCAAAGCCTGTTCGTCGCGCAGCTGCGCCTCGTGGCTCGTCATCCACCGCCGATTGCCCTTCAGCGTGTTCACCTCGCCGTTGTGCGCAACGACACGGAAGGGTTGGGCAAGCCACCACTCAGGGAAGGTGTTCGTCGAAAAACGCTGGTGGTAGATGGCGAAATCCGACTGCACCAGCGGGTGCGAGAGATCGGGGTAGAAGTTCGCCAGCTGCTCGGCGAGGAAGAGTCCCTTGTAGATCACAGAGCGGCAACTCAACGAGCAGATGTAGAAGTCGGCGAGCCCTTCCCGTTCGACGGCTTTCTCGATCCTGCGCCGCATCACATAGAGGTCGCGTTCGAAGCGGTCGTCGCTGATGCCGCGTCCGTTCTCGATCATGATCTGCTCGATCTCGGGACGCGTCGACTCTGCCTTGCGCCCCAAGGCGGAGACGACGATCGGCACCTGCCGCCAGCCGTAGATCCGATGTCCCATGCGAATCACCTGGCTTTCGACAACGGTACGGCAGCGCTCTTGTTGCGCATGGTCGCGCCGCGGCAAGAAGACCATTCCTACGGCGAGGCGACCCTTCTGCATGCTGTGTCCTGCGCGTTCGATATGCTGGCGAAAAAACTCTTGCGGAATGCGGAAATGAATTCCTGCGCCGTCGCCGCTCTTGCCGTCGGCATCGACCGCACCGCGATGGGAGAGCGCGCCCAAAGCCTTGATTCCCAGCTCGACCACCCTGCGCGAAACGCTACCGTCGATCTCGGCGACCAGCCCGACACCGCACGACTCGACGGCGCACAACAGGTCGGTGCCGTGCAGGTGCGCGAGCTTTGTGCGTTGGCGTTGAAAATCCTCGAAGCTAAGCGGCATCGCTTGTCTTGATCTCGTTTGTTTTTTCGCAGGCTCTTTGTTCGAGCGCGGCGTCGATTCCGCGCGCGGCGTCCATGCCTTCGCGCACAGCCCACACGACGAGCGAGGCACCGCGCACGATGTCGCCTGCCGCGAAGACATTGGCGAGCGCGCTTTGCATGCTGGGTTTGGCGACGCGTAGCGTTCCCCATTCGGTCGTCGGCAAGGCGGGTTCGGCGAAGAGGGCGGGCAAGTCTTCCGCTTCGAAGCCGAGCGCCTTGATCACACAATCGCAGGACAACTCTTCCTCCTCCCCCTCGACGGGCAGGGCTGTCGATCGCCCGTCTTTGCCCTTTGCGCCGAGTCGCATTTTTTGGACGCGCACTCCCTCCACTCTGCCGAATTCCTTCGTTGCTTCCTTTGTTGCTTCGTTTGCTGCTTCGTTCGCCGCTTCGTTCGCCAACTCTTTCGCCTTCCCGCTTGACTTCTCGCTTACCTTCCCGCTTGCCTTCTCGCTTACCTTCCCTGGCAGAATGGCTGTCGGACGCATCAGGAAGCGAAAGACGACGCCTTCTTCTTCCGCCTTGAGCACCTCGCGCTTAGACCCTGGCATGGAGTCTCTGTCGCGGCGGTAGAGGCAGAGAACGGACTTCGCTCCCTGTCGCCGTGCGGTACGGACGCAATCCATCGCGGTGTCGCCGCCGCCCAGCACGACGACGCGTCTTCCTGCGACGCTCCATCGCCGTCTCTCTTCCGCCCCCGGCTCAAAGCCCAAGTGGAGACGGTCCGAATGTTTCAGGTACGGAAAGGCAGCAAGCACGCCTTCTCCCTCCTCGCCTGGCAACGAAAGCTGATGCGCGTCGTAGACGCCCGTTGCGAGCAGCACGGCATCGTACTCGGCGCGCAGCTCGGCGAAGGACTTGTCCTTGCCGATGCGACAATCGAGGGTGAAGGAGACTCCGCTGTCTTGCAGCCATCGCACGCGCCTTTCGACGACATTCTTGTCGAGCTTGAAGTTCGGAATTCCGTAGATCATCAATCCGCCCGCGCGGTCTTGCGCCTCGAAGATGCGCACTTGGTATCCGAGTTCGCGCAGACGCAGCGCCGCCGACAAGCCCGCTGGACCTGATCCTACGATGGCGACCTTTGCCGAGCGTTCGCGTCGAGGACGCAAGGGTGTGATCCATCCTTCGTCGAAGGCGTGTTCGGTGAGCGTTTTCTCCACGGCGCCGATTGTCACGGTGCCGTGTCCGCTGCGCTCCAAGACGCAGTTGCCCTCGCAAAGGCGGTCATGCGGACAGATACGACCGCAAATCTCAGGCAAGGCATTGACCGCGCTCAGCCGCTCCCATGCTTCGCGCCACTCCCCCTCGGCGCACAGCATGAGCCAGTCGGGGATGTCGTTGCCTACGGGACAGTAGGTCTGGCAGAACGGTACCGCACACTGCTCGCAGCGCGAGGATTGCTGTTCGCAGCCTTGCTTGTCGAACGGAGCGTCGATTTCCAAAAAGTCCTGCGTGCGCTCAACCGCCTTGCGCACATCGGGAAAAAGTTGCGACAACGCGACAAACTTATGCATGCTGGGACGCATCGCTTCCTCGTGGCTTGTTGCGTGGGTTCGCTACGGATTCGATTCTGACGAAAGGGGGTGCGGGAGTCAATAAAAAAGACGATTGGTAAATTTTGTTTGTCTTATTTTGCCTTCCTGCAATGTTTTTCCGCTTTGTGAAGAGAAAAAACATACTGCGGAGGTAAAGAAAGGTATTTTATTTTGACCTTTTCACGCCTCTATCTTTATAAATTCTTGCTCTATAAATTCCTGCTCTATAATTTCTTACTCTATACCCTATAAGCTCCTGCCGTGGAAGCCAACGACCGCCTGAGGCAAAAGACAGCGCATACGCTGCCGCAAAATCCATACAGAGCAAAAACCCACGCGAAGTCTCCCAAAACCCGCAAGAAGAAAGGAAAAAGAAACGGTCCCAAGAAGCACGCGCCGTAGGTGAAAA
Organism: Alphaproteobacteria bacterium; assembly: GCA_014237925.1. Classification (GTDB taxonomy): domain Bacteria; phylum Pseudomonadota; class Alphaproteobacteria; order JABAAW01; family JABAAW01; genus JABAAW01. The sequence goes on along the minus strand of JABACB010000026.1, from coordinate 3,000 downwards.
ACAGAGCCGACGAGGTCGCCTCGCCCGTCGACAACCTGCCTCGCAAGCGCGCAAGGCTCATCATGTACAAGCCGTTCCATCCGACGGCGCACGCTGCGAGCAGAGCAAACAAGAGTGCCGCGATGACAAAATTCGCGCCTCGCGGCAGGAAAAGAAGGCAGAGCGAAAAGACCCCGCCCGCCGCCGCCAACAGAGCGATCGTGCCTCGCGCCGACAGGAAGGAGCATCGGTCGCTTGCCAGCCCCCACAGCGGACGTGCAACGAAGGTCGCCCCTTGTGAGAGGGAAAGCAACAAGCCTGCGGCGACCAAATTGTAGCCCAAAGCCTCGACGGCGAAAGGGCTTGTGTAGCCCATCACGATCATTTGCAAGGGCGAAAGACTGACGCTCGCCATGGCAAGCCAAAACAGAGATGGAATACGGCAAAAAGCGACGATCCCACGCCATGGTACAAGATTGGAGACAAGATTTGCGACGCTCGCCTTGTCTCTCTGCGTGCGTCCGTTGTTGAGGCTTCGAGCGCGTCTTTCTTGCTCTGCCCTCGTTCTTGCAAAGCGCCCTTTGCCCAGCTGCACCAAGCCGATCGATCCGCAAGCTGCGACGACCAAAGGAATGACGCAAGTCTGCCATCCCCAGTTCTGGGTGCAGAAAGGCGTTGCGATTCCCGCAACCACCAGCCCCAGCGGGACGCTCGACTGCTTGAGCGAAAAGAGCAAGCCGCCGCGCTTGCCGGCAAAAAGCAACAGCATCTCGGAGGAAGCAGGGTTGGTCAAGGCGTATCCGAGCCCGATCAGAGAGCTTCCGACAAACATCCACAAGACCCCCCCCGCCTCGTCGGCGAAGGCGACCGCGACGACAGCACCTGCAATGGTGAGCAGCATCGCAAGCTGCAAGGATTCGCTCGCTCCCCTTCGAGCGACGATGCGCCCGGCAAAGAGGCAGCCTACAAGGGTTGCCCCATAGACCGTTCCGATCTGCCATCCGATCCACGCCAAAGGCAAGTCCAACATGCGCCCCGCCTCACGCGTCGCCGGCGAGAGGAAAAAACTCGCCCACCCCGCTACCCCTTGCGTCGACATCGTCACCAGCAACACAGGGATACGAGAACGCGCCGTCAAAAGCCTCATCGCCTTTTTCTTCTTCCGCCTTCGCCTTGTCTCAAGTCTTATAGTGGACGATACTGAACCGCAACACAACGAAGACACTCTCCCTTCCTTGCGCATGTCGCCCTTCGACCTTGTCGCCTTGTCTGTCATCCAAGGCGTCACGGAATTTCTTCCGATCAGCTCGAGCGCACACGCAGCACTCTACTCCGCCTTCTTCGCGGGAGGAAGGCACGCCGTCAGCTTGGACGCCGCCCTGCACGGCGGAACGCTCGTCGCCATGCTCGTCTGTTTTCGCAAAGAATGGACACGCATCGCCGCAGGAGCGATCACAACCCTTCGCGCGAAAAAAGACGCAACAACAACGAAAGAACAAGACAACAGCCGCTTGCTCTGGCGAATTGTCGTCGCAAGCCTGCCGCTTGTGTTCGTAGGAGGAATCGTTTCGGCAACGGATGGCTTGGAGGCTCTGCCGCGCGCGCCACAGGTGATCGCGACAACCTCCGTTCTTTTTGCGCTGCTGTTGCTTTTTGCCGACATGCGAGGCAAGGACAATCCCTCCTCGAAGCGCATCGAGGAGCTTTCGCTTACCGCCTGCCTTTCTATCGGAGCGTTGCAATGTTGCGCCTTGCTACCCGGTTCTTCGCGCGCGGGCGTTGTGATGACGGCGGCGCTTTTGTGCGGGCTGGGACGCGTCGAGGCGGCACGCCTTGCCGTCCTGACCTCGCTGCCCGCGCTCGCAGGAGCAACGGCGCTCGGTGTCCACGCCGTCGTGCGTACGCACGATGCAGAGCTGCTTCAAGACAGTCTGCTTGCTGCTTCTCTTGCTGCTGTCGTTGCGGGCTTGACGCTGCGGTGGTTCATGCGTGCGGTTGCGCGGGTCGGGTTTTTGCCTTTTGTCCTCTACCGCTGCGCGTTGGGAGCGTTGATTGTTCTTGCGCTCGGCTTCGGCGCTTGACGGGTGCTTGACGGCATCGGCGACTCTTGCCTTGTGGACACCCTTGACGGCACTTGACAAACCGCCTTGGGTTGCGCTCTTCTGTCTTTCTATGCACAAGCTTGTCGAGGGGGTGGCGAAAGCGAGCCCAAACGAGCCAAGTGAGCCCAGGTGGCGGAATCGGTAGACGCGCAGGTTTCAGGTACCTGTGGGGGCAACCCCGTGGAAGTTCAAGTCTTCTCCTGGGCACCAATGATTAGCCACAAGCCGAAACTACTTCTTCGACGAAAAAGAATAGGCGAGACATAGCCCGACTAAAATCACAACCCAACGCCAGTTAAAACCAGCAATAGAATTCTTCAACGCTTCTCTATTGTTATTCGAAAGAAAATTCCACGGAGCGACAAGATCAGCAATAAAAACCAACTGGGGAATAAGAAAGAAAAAAATTATTATCAAGATAGCTATACAAAAAAGAATTGTTTTTTTTGTCATGAAACACTCCTTGAAAAATTTTTTGTAGACTTGGATTTTCTTTTTTGCACCCGCGTAGCACCAAACTTATAACCCAGTAGGAAGACAAAAGCGGCAAGAAAAATATTTGCAGAAAAATCTATAAAATTAATTAGAGTCTCCATGCGAACGATGTTGATAAAAAACCATTCTTTCGATGTCAACAAGTAGACATTGAACATTATACCTGCCAAAACAGCAGTAGCCCCCCAAATCACGACGACATAAAAGATCGTCTCCCGAAGAAATTTGCTCGGCAACATTCTTTCTATCTCCAGCCCTGAAAAAATATCAGATGCTTTGCCTGTCGCCGTTTTTGCCATCACACAACGTCCCTCGTGTCAGCAGTTTCCAAACACCCCTATCGTCGAGACGATAGCATCCGCTTTCCACAAAGTCAAGCCTTCTGCGTCTTGCCTCTGCCCCCGCCTTTCGTGAGGGTGTCGGC
>JABACB010000269.1 GCA_014237925.1 Alphaproteobacteria bacterium | reverse complement strand
GCGCTCCACGAAGACGGACTCGCCGATACCGCCGACAGCCTGGGAACCCCCCAAAATAAACACTTAGACAAACACAAATACAAAAACAAATACAAAAACAAATACCTGGAAAAACGCCTGCAGGTCATGCACGACCCCCACTGCGGAGCGTTCGCCGTCCTCGCCCTGATCGTCTCTTTGGTCACAAGGATGACCGCTCTCACTTATCTGTTTTTTTTAGAAGATTTCCTCACCCCCCTCCTCCTCACGCACGCCGCCGCCCGCAGCGCATTCCCCCTCTGGTGTCGATACTTGCAACCGCACGAAAAAACAAACCTCGCGCGCTTGCTCGACGACACCATGCCTACAACTTTCTCCATCCTCTCCCCCTTCCTGCTCACCGCCATGCTCGCCTTCGTCCTCCTCTCGCCAACGGACGCAGCAATCTTCCTTGCAACGCTCGCCACCTGCTCGCTGCTGCTGCTACTGTTCTTCCAGCACAAGTTTTCCCGTCTTTCCGGCGACCTGTGCGGCTTCGGCGAGCAAATCCTAGAATGCATCCTTCTTCTGGGTCTCTGCTTCTTTGCCTCTGCGCCATAGTTCGAAAGCATGTAAAATGCCCTCTCCCCTCTTGTCGCGGGACGTAGCTCAGTCTGGTAGAGTGCCTGCTTTGGGAGCAGGATGCCGCA
>JABACB010000268.1 GCA_014237925.1 Alphaproteobacteria bacterium | reverse complement strand
AACATCGTTTCAATCCACGTCCTCCGAAGAGGACGTTGTGTCGGATAGCGTTCAAGGTGTATATGATTTTATATCGGCAGTTTCAATCCACGTCCTCCGAAGAGGACGTTGTGTCTTCCCACGAGCAGCTTCTAGGCGTAGTTATCTCTAGTTTCAATCCACGTCCTCCGAAGAGGACGTTGTGTCCTGGGAAGTTTGTCCGGAATGTGCTTTGGTCTCCGATGTTTCAATCCACGTCCTCCGAAGAGGACGTTGTGTCGCAGGCAAGTTTGGAAATCTAGACGGTGTACGGTTGGTTTCAATCCACGTCCTCCGAAGAGGACGTTGTGTCGTTTCCCTAGATGCTGTTGATTTGCCGCCGTTGAAGTTTCAATCCACGTCCTCCGAAGAGGACGTTGTGTCTTTTAGCGCGTTGTCTGCAAGAGCCATACGAAAAGTTTCAATCCACGTCCTCCGAAGAGGACGTTGTGTCCGGACAGGGCATAACACACCCAGAGACAAAGGAGTTTCAATCCACGTCCTCCGAAGAGGACGTTGTGTCCCCACAAACTGCGGTCGTATTGCCTTGGTATATCATTGTTTCAATCCACGTCCTCCGAAGAGGACGTTGTGTCTGACAGTAAATTTCCATACGATTTAAGCTCTAGCAAGTTTCAATCCACGTCCTCC
>JABACB010000267.1:360-671 GCA_014237925.1 Alphaproteobacteria bacterium | reverse complement strand
GATTGATGATGCTGTTTCAATCGTAAACATTACTACCCCCTCTACCCCAATTAAAGCATCAGTAGTTAGCGATGGTTCAACATATCAAAATCTAAATACTCCATTTTCTATTACCACCACCACCATAGGCTCATCAACGTATGCCTTGGTGGCAGCCCAACGTGATAACGGCGTTCAAATCATAGACATTACAAACCCATACACCCCAACTCCGGCATCAGAAGCTACCCATAATTCAAATGGCTTTACAAAGCTAACCGATGCGAGATCTATCACCACCATCCCTGGCTTACCCACGTATGCCTTGTCTC
>JABACB010000267.1:0-350 GCA_014237925.1 Alphaproteobacteria bacterium | reverse complement strand
TGCCTTGGTGGCATCTACGGCTGGTGACGGCGTTCAAATTCTAGATATGGCCCCCGCCCCTAAATTTAGCAGTGATAATCAAAATCCTGCATACGCTAAAGCAGGCGATACACTAACACTTGGATTTGCAGTAAATGACACGATCGTATCTGATACGACTCAATTCACAAACCCAGATCAGACTCCAGCTGTAACCGTAACTGGTGCAACATACATTGCAACATTAACCGTTCCCTCTGATCCAATATCATCTTATGCTGACTTTGAAATAACAGTTGAAAATAACCAGACCGTAAGATTATCCGTTACAGAAGATGATTTCACACCAAACGTGTTTATAGATACAATAG
>JABACB010000266.1 GCA_014237925.1 Alphaproteobacteria bacterium | reverse complement strand
AACGAGGGGAAATGGTAAGATTGATACAGCTGTTGTTTCTTTTCAAGATCAGCGACGGTGTCGCCCTCCCCGCCGTCAGGGCTGCCTGCTTCGAAAGCGTAGAGGTTTGTTGGTCGAGGAGGCTTGATGCTGCCGTAGCGCAGGTAGACCTTGCCCGTCGAAGTCCAGCGAAAGCGTTTTTCTTCTACAGGCGCGCTGTCTGTCTCGCGGGATTGTTGTGCACTTGCGGCTGCGCAAGCGTTTAGCCCTAATATCAGACACAAGCAGCCTAGCGAAAAGCTTTTCGCCCCTTGCTGATGCAAAAGACCTCTGTCTTTTCGCATGACGCGTTCCTCCGAAGCTACGCTCCCCTCCCTAACAATGGATTGAATTCTGACAAAAAAAGAAACACTTGCAATAGAGATGAAAATTAACTTCTACTACCATTAGATGTTGTCTTTGCTTGTCGCATCCAGACTCCGCCTTGGGAAACAAGGGCAACAAGGCTATACTGCTTGCTCCATGATCGACAGAGAGCATAGCCTCGCCCCCTCGTTCGCTCTCGGCGGTGCGACCCTGTACCGCCGCCGCGCGTGGGTTTTCGCGTGGCTTTCGGCGAGCTTCCTCCTTGTCGCCGCCGCGTCCGCGCAAACGGCAGGCGAAGAGCAAGGCTACAGAAAAGGCACGGAGACG
>JABACB010000265.1:227-675 GCA_014237925.1 Alphaproteobacteria bacterium | reverse complement strand
CGCGTAAAATATCCTCCTTCCTCCGTGCCAACAAGAAAGTTGGCAAGATGAGATGTTGTCGCGCCTTCTAAAACGAGTGGTGGCGGGAGGGGTTTTTCTGCTGTTCGCAGGAACTCCTTCCCTGCCCTCTTTCTTTCCTGTCGCACAAGCTTTCGACCCCGTTGCGGGAAAGAAAGTCTTTCTTCGATGCAAGAATTGTCACACCATCGAGAAGAAGGGCGTGCCTCTCATCGGACCGAATCTGTGGGGTATCATCAACAGGCAATCTGCCACGAAAGAGGGCTTCCAGTATTCGGAAGCGATGAAGAAGTTCGGCAAGAAGTGGGATGTCGCAACCTTGAATGTCTATCTAAAAAAACCGCGTGCGCTTGTGCCAAACGGGCGCATGAACTTTGTCGGACTGGCGGATACGAAACAGAGGGCGGATGTCATCGCCTATTTGAACAGC
>JABACB010000265.1:0-218 GCA_014237925.1 Alphaproteobacteria bacterium | reverse complement strand
AGAGCGACAAGCCGATACGACTGAGTGTTGCGAAGAACGACAAGACGAAGACCCGTAAGAAAAAGAAAGGAACTGGATCGGCAACGAGTTCCAGCGTTCGTGTCGCGGCAAAGTCTTCTCTTTTGCCTGCGGGTGCGGGACAAGACGAAACGGAGGCTTATTGTTCGGCGTGCCATTCTTTGAGGTTGGTCACGCAACAAGGCTTGAGTCGTGCGGAT
>JABACB010000264.1 GCA_014237925.1 Alphaproteobacteria bacterium | reverse complement strand
CTTTCGTTCCCAGCAACAAGTCTTTCTCACTGCTGCCGAGCGTCTCCCCTGCAGCTGCCGCGATCTTGAGCTTGCCCAGCAAGGTGTCTTGCGTGTCGTAGGAGTATACATCGTAGAGGCTGTCGGCGGCAGACGGCAGAATCGTCACAGAGTCGCCACCGACCGTGGCCACCGCATTGCCGTCAGCATTGCGCGAGAAAACAACATCGCTAGCTGCCGATGCGCCTTTGAAGTACAAATTGCCACCGTCCGCATCGTCTCGAATGGTGTCCGCGCCACTGCCGCTTCCGAAAAGATAGTCGTCTGTTCCCGCTCCACCCTCAAGGATGTCGTCGCCCGCGCCGCCCTCAAGGATGTCGGCACCCGCACCGCCCTCGAGGACATCATCGCCGCCCAAACCTTGCAGGGTGTCGATGCCATCCAAGCCGATCATCCAGTCTTGCTCGTTGTCGTCGGTTGCCGTGATCGTTTCTCCCCCCGCGTTCTCCGCCAGCGAAAACCTGCCCAAAAGCGTATTGCCAGTGCCGTAGTGGATGCTGTAGAGACCATCGGCGTAAGAAGATTGCAGAATACTCGCGGTAGCACCGCCGACCGTAACTCTCGCATTGCCGCCATTGTCTGAAAAAGAGAAGTCGTCACGACCCGTCGCATCTCTAAAGTAAAGTTTGTTGACCGTT
>JABACB010000263.1 GCA_014237925.1 Alphaproteobacteria bacterium | reverse complement strand
TAAAACACGCATGGTGCGTATACCTGATCTCATAAACCCTTTACGACTTAGTCGATCTTGTGTCTCTGATGGCGTTAAACCCATCACTGCCGCGATATTAGAGGGCTTAAAAATAGCTCCAATATGCGCCTGTTTTCCTACATGACTTAACGTCACGTCTATGCTTTTTTGCATGCCTTGTAATAGACCTCTGATTATATATATCGTGCGCTTAAAAAACGCACACATAATACTAAAATGTCGTCAATGATTATAATATTGTGTTGTCTCAAGAGGTAAAACGCGTGCGTAAAAAAAGGGAATTAATACGTGATGACGTGGGTGCTAATCATGATCTACATGCCGTTTATCTGGCAATTTCATGCGCGCGGGCGGTCCTCAACGATCCTAAAGAAATATCAAATTATCTCTCAGCTCGTCATGGTATATCATTAACCCCGATTAAGATCGCGCGAATAGCCTCAAAGATGAGAACACAAACTATGCCGATCCTGATGGATATAGCGCAAGGCTTCGGGGCTCTGCATTTAGATTTAATCACGGAAAAATTGGCTATGAAAAAAATGGCGTTTGATGAGCTGCGCGCTTCTGTTAAAGGGTCTGAAAAAAGGGCATGGATGATGAGAATACAAGATTTACAAGAGGAGCTTTCACGATTATATGATTTATCCCGTGTTA
>JABACB010000262.1 GCA_014237925.1 Alphaproteobacteria bacterium | reverse complement strand
AATTAATAGATTATTGATATCAATTGTTAAATCTGATATGGACAAAAAATTAGTGATTTTAATTTCCTTGATTTTCATATCATTGTCATTAGTTTCTTATATTTTAATTATCTGATATGTTTAGATACGTGTCAATGAATAAAATCTCCAATATACACTAGACCTTATACATAACCAAATATGAGAAGAACCTAAAAGACCACAGATGGTTGTCAGAATGTCAAACAACCCAGCTGAAAAAATGCATCAAGGATAAAAATATCATTGTACTTGAAATGTTGTCAATTTTAACTCAGATAAACATGTGATTCTATAATGTACGGTCAAATTGATGTATCTCATAGATACAAACATTAAAACTCGATATGAAAATTATTAGAGTATGTTTGAGCCAGATCCAAAAGTATCTGATCATGTAAAAAAAGATCAAAAAGTTATAATCCGTAGATATGGTAATAAATTAAGCGGAATTGTTACTAAAGTTACCGACAATAAACAATGGAATAAAAATGGGATTGAGGTGGAATTACATACTGGATTTCGAGGCAATGTAATTCAATTCGAAAAAATTTGGCCAACTAATGACGTATTGTTAGATTTAATCAAATCACATGAATCATCTGATTTTGAATTAAAAGATTCATTTGCAATACACGATATAATAGAATCTCATGCTAGAG
>JABACB010000261.1 GCA_014237925.1 Alphaproteobacteria bacterium | reverse complement strand
TTCGGAGGACGTGGATTGAAACTAGTTCTTGACGCATTATTCATGCACCCCCGTCACGACACAACGTCCTCTTCGGAGGACGTGGATTGAAACGCTTTTGGTCGCGTGTGCTGCTAATACATGGGCTAGACACAACGTCTTCTTCGGAGGACGTGGATTGAAACAAATGAGCGCATAATTGCATCTCAAATTTTCAAGCAGACACAACGTCCTCTTCGGAGGACGTGGATTGAAACATAGTATTTGAAAAGTAATGAGTACTGAAATAACGGACACAACGTCCTCTTCGGAGGACGTGGATTGAAACTCGATATTAGATAGCATACGGTAAATTGAGCGTTTGACACAACGTCCTCTTCGGAGGACGTGGATTGAAACCATTAGCTAGAGCATAAATTAATACTGAATTTAGTAGACACAACGTCCTCTTCGGAGGACGTGGATTGAAACACTTTGAACCTCGAAGGTCTTGAGAGCATGGCAAATGACACAACGTCCTCTTCGGAGGACGTGGATTGAAACTTTGAATTGGTTGGCCAGACATGGCGTGCCGGTGGACACAACGTCCTCTTCGGAGGACGTGGATTGAAACAGATGCTCGTACAACCATACCAGATATACTTGTCATGACACAACGTCCTCTTCGGAGGACGTGGATTGAAACAGATTGACTAGTATTGTTA
>JABACB010000260.1 GCA_014237925.1 Alphaproteobacteria bacterium | reverse complement strand
GCTCCGCAGCACTCGCCATGGCACGACACTTCACTCAAGACGAAATCAGAGGAGAACGCGTCTGGCGCATCGATATGCCCATCGCCGCCAAAGCCTACGACATCGACGAAACCGAAGACCTCGCTGAGCTGGAGGGTTTGGGACGAAGCTTGGCGAAAGAAAAATGCCACACCCTGAAAAAAACCTTCTTCCAACAACCCGCACAACCCTTTAAACCTCTATACACAACATAAACAAAAATCCTACAAACCAAAGCCAAAGCCGAAACTAAAGCCAAAAACAGAAAACAAAGAGCCAAGAATCTCAATCACTAGTCTTGCGTATCACACGCTCTTCTCCCAAACCGCATGCCTCCCCTTGCCGAGACAACGCACCTTGCCCTCCTGCCTGCAACCTGCCAAGAAGCTACGGATAGTGTCGTCTCCTACCGAAGGACAGCGATCGCGCAAATCCGAAATTCTGAACCGCATAGGCAACCTTCTGAAAGCATCGCTCACTAACCCTTTTTTAGCTCCGTAACCCGTCTCATGATTTCTTAAACGAGTCTCCAATTTTTTATAAGCGCCTAAAACCATCACCTCCAACCAATACTCAATCCAAGCACGAGGATCATGATTACTCTCATGCCACCCCTTCGATGCTTCAGAAAGCGTATCGTAATAACCCTTGCGGTTGTCTTCGACAA
>JABACB010000025.1 GCA_014237925.1 Alphaproteobacteria bacterium | reverse complement strand
GCATGCCGAGCCGACTTTCATCGAGGAGGATGTGGTTCACTATTGTGTGACGAACATGCCGGGGGTTGTTGCGCAGAGCAGCAGTTATGCTTTGAACAATGTGACTCTGCCGTATGCGCGTGCTTTGGCGGCGAAGGGGTGGGAGCGGGCGGTTGCGGAGGATGCGGGCTTGCGCGATGGGGTCAATGTCAGCGGGGGGAAGGTGACTTATGAGGCGGTTGCGAAGGCTCAGGGGAGGGAGGTTTCTCCGTTGAGCTAGTCGAGTAAGGGACGGGATTTTTAAAGACAAAAAGGCATTGTCGCGCACATGGCGCACGGGTGCGGGACGCGGTGGACTACGCAGGGCGCACGGGTGCGGGGCGCACGGGTGCGGGGCGCACAGGCGCGGGGCGCACGGGTGCGGTGGACTACGCAGGGCTTACCTTACCGTACGCGTCTAAAATTATGCTCCTTGCATTGTGTCCCTTGTTTTATTGGCAACTGATGGGAAAGTTGTATCTACCGTCTTTGCTAGCTCGAAAAACGAAGTTAAATCGGAACCATCCGATCCCCTCCGAGGAACCTTCGATGGACCTACTGTCTTCTTGTAGGATCGATCCTCTTAAGACCTGGTGCGCGGTGCAGGTGACAGACACAGGGCTGTAGAGATAGACCACCACTGACAACGAATGTCCGACTTGCACCAGATACTTCTCGGTAATGTACAGCTGGCTACCCGCCTTTCGAGGATTGTATCTCGGATTGGGGACACTTCTTGTTCGCGTCTCGTATTCACGGTTGATTTTAGCCCTTACGAGCTTCCACCCTTGCTCCTTTTCAAAGGCTTGGGGAGGGGGGGCTGGCCTTCCTGGGCTCAGGTCCGCAACCTTTCCCTTGTCCGCTGTCTTGGCAGAGGGCAACTTTGTGCTTTCGTCGCAAACGACACGCGTCGGATCCCAAGAAGAGGCACCCTTCAATTTGACGACTCTCCAACCCTGCTTTCTGTTTTTGGCTTTCTTGATAACATGAAGCTCGCCTTGTAATTCATTCTTGTGGACATTGTACGCTCGGCAGCTAAAGGCGGACATGGGACGGTGGAAATAAACCACGACTTTTCCGTTTTTCGAAATGAACTGTTCTGGAGCGAACTGCCATCCTTGTTGCGTTCCTTCCGTGCTTGCCACCGGCGGGGCTTCTTTTTTAAGAGATTTTTGCAAACCGCCACAACTCGCCAGCGCAATCGCGCAACCAAGGGATAGTGCTAAACTCGTTTCTTTTCGCAAAAGCGCACGGCTCAATAAAGAGCCATATTTCTGAAAAACCATCAGTGGGCATCCTCCACTAGGATACAATGAAGATAAAACCCTCCCCTGATAGATGCTATAATAATGTGGCGTTCTGTGCTGTCAAGCTTTTTTTGCTTCCTTGTCAAAATCTTTGACGAGAACCCCCTACCCGAACCTCGCGCTCGCCGTTGCGAAAGAGGCGACCCCCTCCCCCCTTCCCAAAGCTCCCAGCCCCTCCAGCGTCGTCGCCTTGACCCCCACACGCTGGAGCGTCAGCCCTGTCAGCGCCGCCAGGCGTTCGCGCATGGCAAGCTTCCTTTCGCCCAAGTGCGGCGCTTCCAACAGGAGTGTCACATCGACCGAGACCAACGCGCCTCCCGCCTCCGCCAAGAGTGCTGTTGCACGAGAGAGAAAAAGGGCGGAATCCGCATTCCGCCACCGCTCGTCAGAAGGAGGGAACAGATCGCCGATATCCCCTGCCCCCGCCAAGGACAAGACGGCATCGGCAAGCGCGTGCAAGGCGACATCGGCATCCGAATGCCCTTCCAATGAAAAGGAGGCGGGAACATCAACCCCGCACAGACGAAGCGAACTGCTTTTGCGCCTCTCTTTGTTGCCCCTCTCCTTGTTGCCCTCCTCCTTGCCCTCCTCCTTGCGCCTCTTGTGGATATCGAAACCCGTTGCACTGCGATACTCAGGAACTGCCTCACCAAGTAGTAATCTTGGTAGTAATCTTGGTAGCAATCTTGGGGACGATCTTGGGTGCAATCCTGCGACTCCTTCCAAGATCCTGACATCCGCACGCCTTGTGACCTTGTGCGCCGTGGGCTCGCCTTCGACCGCTTCGACAAGGCAACCCGCATCGAGGCACAGCTGCGCCTCGTCGGAGACTGTCGCAGAGGTTTCGCGCAACAGACGCAGCAGCAAAGCGCGAGGAGCTGCCTGCGGCGTCTGCGCCAAGCGCAAGTCGTCTCTTGCGACGGATGCGCACACCCTTCCCTGCTTGCCAATCCGCTTGACGCTGTCGGCAACCGAGACCAGCGGCACGACGCAAGCTGATACGGAGCTGTCGTGCAAGGCTTTCGCGCACAACGCCACCCGTGCGATCAGCTCTGCTGAGACGAGCGGACGCGCCGCGTCAAAAACCATGACCCAATGGCTGTCGTTGTCGGTGTCGTTGCTGTCGGAGCGTTTGTGTTTTTTTTCCAGGGCTTCGAGGGCTTTTTGCAAGGAATCTTGCCTTCTCGCTCCGCCTTCGACGAACATGGGATTGGGCAACGCTTGGGAGGCGAGCGCGTCGATGGCTTCGCTCGCGCCTTTGTCCGCGCCTTTGTCCGCGCCTTTGTTGTTGTTTTGCGGCAGCACGAGGAGGATGCGTGCAAAGCCTGCGCTTCGGACGGTCTCGCAAAGATGCTGCAGGGCGGGCTTGCCACCGAGTGCCACCAGCACTTTGCTCGTCTGTGGTTTGCTCGTCTGTGGTTGGGTTGTCTCTGCGTTGGCTTCGCTACGAAAGCGCGAGCCTTCTCCTGCGCACAGAAGGACGGCATCGCAAGGGAAGCGGACGACGGGGGAGGCATCTGCTGCGTCGGTTTCAGCGTACGGCATGTTCTTTGCGATGCGTTTGGTAGAGAGGAGAGTTCTGTTGCGATGCTCTGTTTCAGTGTAGATTGCCATGCTGTCCTTAGCGAGTCTGATGGATTAGATCGATGAAGATTGTGATTTGCGGCGCAGGACGCGTCGGCTGTTCGATAGCGCAGTATCTATCGCGCCAGCAGAACGATGTTGTTCTGCTGGATGTCGATGCGAGACAGCTTGTCAACATTGGCGACATCGCCGATGTCAAGACGATTTTGGGCGATGGCTCGGAGCCTGAGAGCTTGTCCGAGGCGGAAGCCGACAGCGCCGACATGCTGATCGCTGTGACTTCATCCGATCAGGTCAACATGGTGTGCTGTCAAATGGCGCATTCTCTTTTCAACATTCCGATGAAGATCGCTCGTTTGCGCACCGATAGTTACAACAATCCGCGTTGGGCGAAGATTTTTGGACACGACCATGTTCCGATCGACATCGTCATTTCGCCTGCGCACACGATCGTCGATGCGATTCACGACCGTCTCGATGCGCCCGGAGCTTTCGATGTTGTCCCGCTCGTAGGCGATCGGGTAAGGGTGGTCGGCACGCGCTGCGCGGAGGATTGTCCTCTCGTCTACCAGCCGCTCAGGCAGTTGACGACGCTTTTTCCGGACTTGAAGTTGACGATTCTTCTCATCACGCATCAAGGCATGCCCCTGATTCCGAAGGCGGACGACGTGCTTTCGCCGCACGACAGCGTCTATTTTGCCGTCGAGACGGGACATATGATGCGCGCTTTGCAGGCTTTCGGACACGAGTATCGTCCGAGCAAGAGCGTTCTTATCGTCGGCGGCGGCAACATGGGGCTGATCCTGGGACAAAAGATACGCCAAACCTCGCTTGCAAGCCACACGACACTGGTCGAGAGAAACCAGCTGCGCGCCCGCAAGATCGCGGAAGCCTTGCCTGAGGCGACCGTCATCCAGGGCGACATCATGGAGACGGAAACTTTGGAAAGCCTTCGCCCCGAAGTCTTCGACACCGTCGTCTCGCTCACCGACGACGACGAGGTGAATGCTCTCTCCGTCTTGATGCTGAAGAAAAGAGGCGTCTTGCGCGGCATCAGCGTCATCAGCAAAGGCATCTACACCTCGCTGGTGAGCGAGATGGGCTTGGATGTCATCGTCAACCCTCCCTTGATCACGGTGGCGACGATCTTGCGCCATGTGCGCCACGGCAGGATTCAGGCGGTCTATCCGATCCACGAGGGCTTTGCAGAGCTGTTCGAGGCGACCGCTCTGTCCACCTCGAACATCATCGGAACCCCCTTGAAAGATTTCAAAATCAAATCGGGCATCATCATCGGTGCGATCGTGCGCGGCGGCGAGGTGATCATTCCGCGTCCCGATACCGTCGTCGAAGAGGACGACCGCATCGTCATTCTGGCAGAGCAGCGTCTCACGCGCCGCGTCGAGCAGCTTTTTTCGGTCAGCTTGGATTACTTCTGATACGGAAATCCTTCGTGAGATGATACAACATGAGCAGGAACAACATGAGCAGGAACAACATGAGTTGGACAACATGAGTTGGGCTACATGAGTTGGGCTTGGATCAATGGTCGCTTCACCCCTCTTTCGCACGCCGCCCTGTCGATAGAGGATCGCGGATTGTTGTTCGCCGATGCCGTCTACGAGGTCGTCTGCGTTGCGCGTGCGCGTGCGCTCGATGTGGAGGGACACTGGAGCAGGCTGTGGCGTTCGATGCGCGAGATCGATCTTGCCCCTCCTTGCTCGCGCGCCGTCTTGACGCTGTTGCTCGAGCGCGTCGTAGCGCGCAATCGTCTGCGGGAGGGAATGGTCTATTTGCAAATCAGTCGCGGCAGCGCGCGGCGCGAGCATGCCTTTCCTGCCCCCTCCACCCTTGCGAACATGTTTTTTTTTGCAACGCACGGCAAGCCTCCGCTTGCTGCGCCGAGGTTGTTGCGGGCTGTTTCGGTTGCCGACACGCGCTGGCGCCGCGTTGATATCAAGACGACCAATCTGCTCGCCAACTGCCTTGCGCTGGAGGAGGCGAAGGCTCGCGGCGGCGACGAGGTGCTGTTGTACGATGCGGCGAGCGACAACTTGCTAGAGGCGAGCAAGAGCAACCTGTGGCTAGTGGCACGAGATACCAAAGCTTTTACGAAGATTTTCACGCCGCCACGCTCGACAAACATCTTGGGAGGGGTGACGCGGCTCGCCCTCTTGCGCTTAGCCGAGCAGGCGGGGTTGACGATCTGCGAAGAGAGTTTCACGCGCGAGCAGGCGAAGGCGGCAGACGAGTTGTTTCTGACGAACTCGACCGGCTTTGTTTCTGTCGTCTCCTCGTTGGACGGGTGTGCGATCGGAAAAGAAGAAGGCACGCCGCGCCAACGCTATCCTTTGTCGCACAAGTTGTACGACATGTATGTCGAGCGAATGGGGAGTTTGTGAGGTGAAGAAGAAGGATCGTTCCTTGTTGTTGTTCGACTGGGACAACACTTTGGTGGACACTTGGGGGTTGGTGCATGAGAGTCTTCAGGTCGCCTTGCGAGGGCTGGGCATGCGCGAGTGGGACGAGGAGGAGACGAAGCGGCGTTTGGGCGCATCGTTGCGTGACAACTTCCCCAAGCTTTTTGGCGAGCATGCCTCGAAGGCGAAGGGGTTGTATCGGGGGCATTTTTTGTCGCGCCACTTGGAGACATTGCGTCCTTTCAAGGAGGCGGAAGCCTTGTTGCGCTGGCTGTCGTTGCATCGGAAGAAATGCGTTGTGGGCATCGTGAGCAACAAGGGGGGGGATGCCTTACGCGCGGAGATCGCGCATTTGGGGTGGGAGGGATATTTTCGTGCCGTCGTGGGCGCGGAAGACCTTGTTCGGGACAAGCCCGATCCTTGTTGTTTGGAAGAAATTTTTGTTCGCATCGGCATGGATCGTGAGGATTTCGACGCAACGATGTATGTAGGCGATTCGGTCGTGGACATGGAGTTTGCCAAGAGGTGTGCGATCGAGGGAGTGTTGCTGGGGGACGGCGGTGAAGAGACGGAGCGTTTTGCGGAGTATGGGTGGGATGTGTGGGTGCGGGATTTTGCAGAGCTGCGGGCTGTGCTGACAGAGCGGATGGGGCTGACGGGATAGAGAGGATTGTCGTTGGTGCTGCTTGCTCACAATGGACGGGATTTTTAGCGACAAAAAGGCGTTGTCGCGCGAAAGGCGCGCACGAGGGGGCTTTGCCCCCTCCCCCCCCTCGTAAAAGACCCCGCGTCTCGTAGCGGGCGCGCTTTGTCGCGCATTCTGCGTGCAGCAGAGCATAGCGAAGCGTGCCGCCCTTGACTTATCCCGCCCAGCCCGCTACAATCCCCGCTTGTCGTCAAAAAAGCAACACGAGGAGAAAACCCGTGAACGCCTCACTCACTCGCAGCCTACCCACGACGCTCGCCCTGCTTGCAACGCTCCTCTTCACCGCAGCCTGCGCATCAGGAGGGCTGCCGCCTAAGGCTTCGGAAAAAGAGCTCGAACAAGGGTGGAAATACGGCGGAGCCCCTTCGGTGGGAGGCATACAGGCAAGCGCAAGCTCCTTCAAGTCCCGCATCAACATCTATCTCTTCAAAGAGATGGACGAGTTCTTCTGCCAACCCCTCACCCCCGACGGTCAAAAGATCATGGGAGACAAGGGCTACCCTAAAGACGGCAAAAGAGGGGTCGGCTGGCACGCTGTGCCGCTCAGAGTTCGTATCATCTCCAAACACACTTCTGAGCGAAGAATTCCCTGGAGCGTCTACTGTCAAGGCAAGATCGCACAAACCCCATAACCCCCAGCCTGTGAAGAGACCGCCATGTCGCCCTCCCCGCAAGCCCTGTCGGATGCCAACATCGAATGGGTCGCAGCGCTCTATCGACAATATCTCCATCACCCCGAATCGGTCGACGAAAGCTGGGCGGAACTCTTCGTCGAGCTCGGCGACGGTGTCACCGCGCTCGAACGCGAACAACAAGGGGCGTCGTGGAAAACAGAAAACGGCGATCTCCACAGTCTCAACAATCTCCATGCCGATACTTCCGCCTCCGCCTATGCAAGCGGCGAAGGGCAAGCCCTCTCCAGTAGCGCGCACATCCGCCAAGCGACGATCGATTCGATTCGCGCCATCGCGCTGGTCAGAGCCTACCGCCGCCTCGGTCACTACGCAGCCCAAGTCGATCCGCTAGAACTCTCGGCGAAACCCACGCTCAGCGACCTCGATCCGCAAACCTACGGCTTTACCCCCGAAGACTGCCAAAGACCCATCTTCCTTAACTATACGCTCGGCTACGAATGGGCAACGATGGACGAACTGCTTGTGCAGTGCAAAAAAATCTACTGCGGCAGCGTCGGCGCAGAAATCATGCATATCCTCGAGCCGCGAGAACGAGCTTGGCTGTTAGAAAAGATCGAAGGCGGCGCGATGCATACGCCCTACTCCCAACGAGGGAAACACGCCATCCTGGAAAGGCTTGCGCAAAGCGAAATGTTCGAACATTTTCTCAACAAGAAGTTTGTCGGCACGAAACGTTTCGGGCTCGACGGCGGTGAATCGCTCATCCCGCTCACCGAACACATTATCAGGCACGGAAGCCAAAACCGCGTGCGCGAAATCACCTTCGGCATGCCGCATCGCGGAAGGCTGAATATGCTCGCGCATATCCTCCACAAACCCCATCGTGCGTTGCTCGCCGAGTTCCAAGGCATCTCGGCGATGCCCGACCATATCCGCGGCGGCGACATGAAATACCACCTCGGCACCTCGCAAGACCGCGAGTTCGACGGCATCTCGCTCCACCTCTCGCTAGTTGCAAACCCCAGCCATTTGGAAGCTGTCAATACCGTCGTTTTGGGCAAAGTGCGCGCCAAACAGCAGCTCATCGACGACAAAAAACGAGAGCAGGTCATGGGCGTGCTGATCCACGGCGACGCCGCCTTTGCCGGACAAGGCGTCGTTCCTGAGACGCTCATCATGAGCCAGCTCAGGGGCTACCGCACAGGCGGCACGATTCATATCATCGTCAACAACCAGATCGGCTTTACGACAACCCCCAACCTCGCGCGCTCGTCGCCTTACTGCTCGGATGTTGCGAAAATGATCGCCGCTCCGATCTTCCATGTCAACGGCGACGACCCTGAGGCCTGCACGCGCACCGCGCGGCTTGCCATCGACTACAGGCAGCAGTTCGGCAAGGATGTCATCATCGACATGTGGTGCTATCGCCGCTTCGGACACAACGAGATCGACGAGCCCAAGTTCACCCAGCCCCTGATGTACGAACGCATCGAGCAACATCCGACGACCCGCCAAATTTATCAGCAACGCCTGAAGGACGAAGGTTCGATCGACGACGAACATATCCGCCTTCTCAGCGACACTTACGAAAACTTTTTGGAACAAGAGCTGGCAGCAACGCAGAGCCACAAGCCGAACCAAGCGGACTGGCTGGGCGGAGAATGGGCGGGGCTCAGTGCTTCCGAAGAAAGCACGCGCCTTGAGCAACCCAAGACCGGCGTCTCGTCGGAGATTTTTCGGCGTGTCGGTGCCGCCATCAACAGGCTGCCCGAAGAGTTCAACCTCCATCCAAGGTTGCAACGGCTGATCTTGCAGCGAAGAGCCATGACGACGCAAGGCAAGAACATCGACTGGGCATGCGCGGAAGCGCTCGCCATCGGCAGCCTGCTTGCGGAAGGAAGTTATGTGCGTTTTTCGGGCGAAGACTGCCAGCGAGGCACGTTCAGCCAACGACACGCCGTCTATATCGACCAAATATCGGAAGCCCCCTACATTTCGCTCAACCACATCCAAAGCGAACAGGGAACGCTTGAGATCATCAACAGCCCTCTCTCCGAGTTCGGAGTTCTCGGATACGAGTATGGATACTCGCTTGCCATTCCTCATGCGCTCGTCGTTTGGGAAGCTCAGTTCGGCGATTTCGCCAATGGTGCGCAGGTCATCATCGACCAATTCGTCGCATCAGGAGAAGCGAAGTGGCTGCGCATGAGCGGGCTCGTCCTCCTTCTGCCGCACGGATACGAGGGACAGGGACCAGAGCATTCCTCTGCAAGGCTCGAGCGATTCTTGGAGCTCTGCGCAGAAGACAACATGCAAGTCTGCAACATCTCGTCGCCGGCAAACTTCTTCCACGCGCTCCGCCGCCAGCTCCATCGAGACTATCGCAAACCCCTTGTCGTCATGTCGCCGAAGTCGTTGCTACGCCACAAGCTCTGCGTCTCGCGACAAGAGGAGTTTGCCTCCGACACCTTCTTCCGCACCATCATCGACGACGAGGACGAACTGGACGCCGACGGCAACATTCGCCGCGTCGTGCTTACAAGCGGCAAGATTTTCTACGACCTGCTCGAAGCGCGACGAGCACGCAAAGTGCGCGATGTCAAAATTCTTCGTCTTGAACAATTCTATCCCTTTCCCGAACAAGCGCTCAGGAGGCGGCTCGAAGCGACGCCGCAAGCCGAGCTCGCGTGGTTGCAAGAAGAACCTGAAAATATGGGCGCATGGCTTTTTCTCGACCGCAAGCTCGAAGGTGTGCTAACATCGCTTGCTGGGGCAACCTACAGACGACCGCGTTGTATCGCAAGACCTGTTGCTGCCTCTCCCGCGACAGGACGCTTGAGCCTGCACAAGCAACAAGAACAGAACCTCATCGACAAGGCTCTCGCATAGACGGAACGAACGGAAGCCATGCCCGCAAAACCCCTTGCCAATCTTGTAGACATTCGCGTCCCTGAACTGGGCGAATCGATTACTTCGGCGACCGTTGCCAAGTGGCTGAAAAGCCCTGGCGAGGCGGTCGGTGCCGACGAGCCCGTAGTCGAGCTCGAAACCGACAAGGTTGCCGTCGAAGTGCCTTCGCCCGTAGAAGGCATGCTCGCCGCGATCCTGCAACCCCAAGGCAGCGAGGTCGAGATCGGCACGGTGCTGGGAAACATCGACACGGCAGCAGTCGGCACAGTAGCGAAGAGCATTACCGAGCAGCCCGAACCCCAACCTGCCGCCAAGGAGAGCGAGAAGGCGAGCGAGAAAGCGACGAGCAAGGTTGCAGACAAGTCTGCGGCTGTCAAGCCTGCGGCTGTCAAGTCTGCGGCTGTCAAGTCTGCGGCTGTCAAGTCTGCGGCTGTCAAGTCTGCGCCTTCCGCGCGCCTAGCTGCGAGCGAGAGGGGTGTCGATCTTGCGAGATTGCAAGGTAGCGGATTGGGAGGGGCTGTCACGCGTTCCGATGTGGATGCCTCGCAGCCGTCTTCGCAACCCTCCTCCTCCTTCCGCCTGTCGCGCCCCGCCGCGCGCGATGCGGACGAACGCGGCGAAGAGGTTGTTCCGATGTCGCGTCTCAGGCAAAGGGTCGCCGAGCGGCTGAAAGAAGCGCAAAACACCGCCGCCCTTCTGACCACCTTCAACGAGGTGAATATGGCAAGCATCGTCGCGCTCAGGAAGCGTCACCGCGAAGCTTTCGAACGCAGGCATCGCGTCAAGCTTGGGTTCATGAGCTTCTTCGTGCGCGCTTCGGTGCTGGCGCTCAACGACTATCCTGAGGTGAATGCACAGCTGAACGGCACGGACATCGTCTATCGTCGCTACTGCGACCTCGGCATCGCGGTGAGCGCGCCGCAGGGGTTGGTTGTGCCTGTGCTCAGGAACGCGCAAACGCTCTCGTTCGCCGCCATCGAAGAACAAATCGCCGAGTTTGCAACGCGCGCGCGCGAAGGCAAGCTCACACTGAGCGAGCTCAGTGGCGGCACTTTCACCATTACCAACGGCGGCGTGTTCGGATCCTTGCTGTCTACGCCGATCGTCAATCCGCCGCAGTCGGCGATCTTGGGCATGCACACCATCCAAGAGCGACCCGTCGCCTTCGAGGGAGAAGTGCGCGTCGCTCCGATGATGTATGTCGCGCTCACCTACGACCACCGTCTCATCGACGGACGCGGCGCGGTCAGCTTTCTTACAAGGGTCAAAGCTCTCGTCGAGCATCCCGAAAGCCTTCTGCTCGACATATAGGAATGGCGAAACTTCAAGAATTCTCTCAGACATCCTTTCAGGAATCCTCCCAGGAATCCTCTCAGGAATCCTATTAGAAACCCTATGGACAAGAACAAGGACAAGAGCAAAGACAAGGCTTCGTTCGACCTTTCCGCCGTACAGCAAGCCGTCGAGAAGACATTAGACTTGCTGAGGGGGCGACTTTGACGACGAGAAGACGCAAGAAAATCTGAACGAGCTCGAGACGCAAGCACAAGACGGCGGCTTGTGGGACGATCCTGACAAGGCTCAGAAAATCCTTAAAGAACGCGGACGCCTCAAGGGCATGCTCGACGACTGCGCTACCCTCGCCCGCGACTATCAAGATGCCTGCACTCTGCTCGCGCTTGCACTAGAGGCTACGGACGAAGGGGAACGCAGGGAGGCACAACACCAGCTCTCTGTCGTTGCAAGACGCGCCGAGAGGTTGCGTCTGCAAGCCTTGCTGGGCGAGGAGGAGGACGGCAACGATTGCTACCTCGAGCTCCACGCCGGAGCGGGCGGGACCGAATCTCAAGATTGGGCGGCGATGTTGCTCCGCATGTACTCGCGCTGGTGCGACTCGCGCAGCTTCCAACCCGAGACGCTGAGCGCAACTTACGGCGAGGAAGCGGGGATCAAGTCGCTCACCTTGAAGGTGCGCGGCGCTTACGCCTACGGCTGGCTCAAACAAGAAGGGGGAGTGCATCGTCTTGTGCGCATCTCGCCCTTCGATTCGAACGCGCGAAGGCACACGAGCTTCTGCTCGGTCGGCATTTATCCCGTGCTGGAGGAAAGCGCGCACGAGGACATCGATTCCAAGGATCTGCGCGTCGACACCTACCGCTCTTCGGGCGCCGGCGGACAGCATGTGAATACGACCGACTCGGCGGTGCGCGTCACGCACTTGCCGAGCGGCATCGTCGTCCAGTGTCAGAGCGACCGCTCGCAGCACCGCAACCGCGCGACCGCGTTTGCCATGCTGCAATCGCAATTGTATGCGCGCGCGAAGGCGAACCAGCGCGCCGAGAGCGAGGCTGCCCGACAGAAAAGCCCGATCGGCTGGGGACAGCAAATCCGCTCGTATGTGCTGCAGCCCTATCGTCTTGTGAAAGACCTGCGCACGGGGCTGGAGGTTGGCGACGCGCAAGGCGTTCTCGACGGCAACATCGACCCTTTCCTGGAAGCGGCGCTTGCAACGCTCAGACAAAAGCCCGTCGAGGACAAGTCCTGGAGGTTGGCGTAGCGCATGCGCCGCGCTGTGCAAATTTTGCCGCTTTGTTTGCTGCTGCTAGCAGCCGGCCTCGTCGCCTTGCCGCTGCTTGCCATTGCAACCCGCGCCTTCGGCGGCAGCGCACAAGTGCTGCTTTCCTTGTCGCAAAGCGTTCTGCCGCGCTACATCACGACGACGCTCGTGCTGCTCGTGGGGAGCGGTGTGGGCTGTCTCTTTTGGGGAGTTGCTTGCGCCGGACTTCTCACCTGGTACAACTTCCGCGGACGCAACTTCTTCTGCTGGGCGCTCGCGCTGCCGCTGGCTATGCCTGCCTACATCACGGGCTTCGTCTATACCCAGCTTGCCGAGCATCGGTGGCTTGTCGCTTTGTCGCAAAACAGCGGCGTTGCGATTGATGTGCGTTCGCTTCCGACGCTTGTCCTTCTCTTTTCGTTCGCGCTCTTTCCCTATGTCTTCCTTCTCGTGCGCGCGTCTCTGCTTCGCCAATCGGAGCGCATGTTCGAGGCCGGCAGAGTTCTTGGCTTCTCTCCCGTCAAAAACTTCCTCAAGCTGGCGCTGCCTGCAGCCCGCCCTGCGATCGTTGCGGGCTGCACGCTCGCCATGCTGGAGGTTCTGAACGACTTCGGCACGGTCCGCCTCTTCGCCCTGCAGACGGTGAGCACTGCGATCTACGAAGTGTGGTGGCTCTACGCCGATGCCGCCGCCGCCGCCCAGCTCGGTGTTCTCACATTGCTCTTCGTGCTTGCCTTGCTGGCAGCCGAGCGCGCGGCGCGCGGCAGACGAGGTTATGCGCAACATCCTCCCTCGCTTCGCCCTGCCGTTCTACCGCGCCTGGAGGGAGCGAAAGCCCTATCCGCCTTCGTCTTCTGTCTGACACCGCTTACCTTCGGTTTTTTCGTTCCCCTCGCCTTCCTTCTCTATCAAAACTTGCAAGTTTTGCAAACCTTGCAAGACAGCGTCTCTCTCTCGGCGATCGGTGACTACGCCGCCGCCGCCGCAAACTCGCTCATGCTAGCAGGCGGCACGGCGCTGGCGACAACTTTGCTGGGTTTTTCAAGCGTCCTGCTCGCCCCGCCGCCCCAGAAGAGGAATGGTGCAACTCGCGTCCTCTTCTCGATCGCCGCCTCGGGCTACGCCCTTCCCAGCACCATGCTCGCCATGGGAGCGCTGATCGTCGCCTTCGCTTTGAACAATCTCTTGCAACAAAGCTTGCTGCTGAACTCGCTGCTACTGCTCGCCGCCGTCTATGTGGCGCGCTTTCTCACCATCGCCCTTTCAGGAGCGGAAAGCTCTGCTGTGCGCATCACCCAGTCGCTCACCGATGCCGCGAAGCTCATGCGCTTGAAGCACCACGCCGTGCTGCGAAAAATACACCTTCCCCTCATTCGAGGAGATTTGCTTGCGGTCATGCTCGTTGTGTTCATCGACGGCATTAAGGAGCTTTCGGCGACCTTCCTGCTGCGTCCCTTCGACTTCGACACGCTCGCCACCCAAGTGTTCGAGTTGATGCGCGAAGAGCAAATTCGTCAAGCCGCTCCTCCCGCCTTGCTCATGACCTTGCTCGGCACAGCCGCCATCCTGCTGCTCGCCAACTGGGCGCAAGAAAAGAGCAAGACAACACGATTCTTTCGCTGAGTCTTCAACGCAATCCGCGTGCGCGCACGAAAAAGACGCTGTACTCCGCCAAGCCCCACAATGCCAAGAGGGCGCTTGCGATGAAGGCGACTTGTGTGACGATCCCCCATTGAGCGACCGCCAAGGGCAGGGCGACATACATGGAGATCGTTGCGACCACGCCTACGGAAGTTTTGTGCGGAATATCCAGCTGGTAGGCGTTGTAGCCGCGCACGCACGATGTCACGACGGTGCGCAACAGGACGACGACGACGAGCCACAAAGGGAGCAGGTTCAAATAGAGCAACACCGCCATCGAGAAGCTGAAATAGCAGTGATCGGCGATCAAGTCCAAGTATGCGCCGAAGCGCGAGGACTCTGCTCGCTTGCGCGCGATGTAGCCGTCGAAACAGTCGGTGATCCCTGCGAGCGTCATCAACAGGATGACTGTCAGGTTTTTTTCCTCCCAGTCTAAGAACAGCAGCAAGCACACGGGAGAGAGGGCAAGGCGGAGCAAGGACAAGGCGTTTGCGATCATCGTGGGGGGGGGTCTCCTATCAGAAAAGGACGATGCTGCGCAACCTTCCTTCGCTACGCGCAGCCTCCAGAGCATTGTTGATATCGGCGAAGGGAAAGCGTGTGCCGGCGAGTTTGTCGAGGTCCCATTTTTTTTGCGCGTGTAGGTCGATCAGGGTCGCTACATCGCGTGCAAGGCGGGCATCGCCCATTTTGCTGCCGCGCAGGGTTTTTCCGTGGGTTGCGAGCATGCTTGCATCGAGCGAGAGCGTTTCGCCTTCTTGCGTCATGCCGACGACGACCATGCATCCTCCTGGACGCAGCATGTCGAAGCCGAGCGCCATGGCTTGCACATTTCCGACGGCGACGAAGACGAAGTCCGCCCCCCCATCCGTCGCAAGGCGCACCTCTGCGGGCAAGGCGGAAGAGGGAGCGTAGGTGTGGGTTGCGCCCAGCTCGCAGGCTGTCGTTCGCTTGACCTCTGAGGGGTCGATGGCGATGTTCGTCTTGGGTTTCGTCAAGCGCGCGGCTTGGATGCAGTTGAGCCCGACGCCTCCGCAACCTATCGTTGCCAGATGGCTGCCTTCGGGGGGGGCGGCGGCGTTCATCACCGCTCCGAAGCCCGTCAGCACGCCGCACCCCAAGAGGCATGCCAACTCACAATCGAGCGCGGGCGGAATCTTCGCCACCTGCGAGCGTGCGAGCAACACATGTTCGCCGAAGGCTGCCGTGCGCAAGCCTTGGAAGAGCCTCGTTCCTTTCTGCTCGCCTTCGAACAAGCGCAGCGGCGAGCGTTCGTCTAGCCGTGTTTGGCTCGAACAGAGGCTCTCCTCGCCGCGTCGGCAAGCAGAGCAGCTGCCGCAGGTACGCAGCAGCGAGACGACGACGCGATCGCCTGCGCACAAGTCTTCGTCAGCGCCGTCGCTGCGCTCGCCCAAGTCTATGATTTCGCCTGCGGCTTCGTGACCGAACACGGCGGGTAGCGGCACCTTCCATGCGCCGGAGATGTAGTACAAGTCGCTGTGGCAGATCGCGCAGGCTTTGAGGGCGACCAAAACTTCGTCCGTCTGCGGAGCATCCAGCGCTACCGAGCGTAGCACCAATGGTGCACCTGCTTCAAAACTGACCGCGGCTTGAAAAGAATCGGAGTTCATCGGACACACTCTAAACAATTGTTCCTTCTCAGACAAACCTTATCGTTGGCTTGGCGTTGGCTTGGCGTTGGCTCATGGAAGCATCACGAATCTGTTGCACAAGCGCGTGCTATCCAAAAAACACAAGCGCGTGCGCAACAGACAAGCAACACGACAAGGCGTTCTATCAACCGCACACCTCATCGCCTAAGCAGACAATCCCAAGAGCGCGCGCGTCTCGGCAACCCCCGCTATCGCTATATCCTGCCCCCGGTCCTGCCCCCGCCCCCGGCCCTGCCTCCGCAACGCCTCCGCCACCGCCGCAACCCGCTCGGCGTTACTCGCAGCCAAGCTGCCGTCGCAACGCACAAGATTGTTTTCAAACCCCACACGCGCATGCCCCCCCCGCCCTGCTGCTTGCAACAAACACGCCTGCTCCGCTTCGCCAAAGCTGCAGAGAAACCATAACGGCTCCTCCGCGCCAAAAGGTTTCAGACAATCTTCAAGAAAATTTTCGAGAGGCGGCATGTTGCCGACACCTTCGCCGTAGCTTCCATAGACGAAAAGCAGACACAACCCCTCCCTGCCAATTCCCCCCTCCTCCACCATCCTCTGCAAACCCGCGACATCGGAAGGCGTGTAGAGAATATGCTGGAGATGCACCGCACGCTCACGCGCCTCGTTGTAAAATTTTCGCGCCGTAGCCAAGCCGCCTGCGGTCATTTCGCGCCAAGCGACGCTGGCAAGCGTGCAACCGCTATCGAAAATACAACGCGCCTGCTCGTGAGGATCGTAGCGACCCAAGCCCTCGCTAGAAATTTGGCAGAGCAAGCCTTCTTCTGTCTCCAAGGCTTTCAAAGCCTCCCTGTACAAACCTGCATCCAAAACATGCCGTCCTTCGCTGTCGCGTACATGGAAATGCATCAGGCTCGCCCCTGCATCTCGACAAGCGCGCGCGCAAACGACAAGCTCCTCGACAGAAAGTGGCAACGCCGCGTGGTCGCTCTTCTGCAACCTGCCGCCGTTCGGCGCAACAGAAACGATCACCACTTCACAAAAGACCGCTTGTCCACACCCGATTTTTAAGCCTAGCTCTTAAGCCAGCTCGTCCGAGCATTCGTGCAAGGCATCCTTCAAGGCATCTTCAAGGGCATCGCACAAAGTGCGCGTGAGAAAAATCAACTCCTCCTCGCTCAAGGTGAAAGGCGGCGCAAGCAAAACATGATCGCCGCTCGCCCCGTCTGCATTGCCAGAGCTCGGATAGCAAATCAAGCCGCGCGCCATCGCACAATCGCGCACGCGCCGATACACCTTCAACGCAGCAGGAAAGGGCTGCTTGCTCGACTTGTCGAAGACCAGCTCGACCGCGCGCAACAACCCGCGTCCGCGCACATCGCCCACATGCCGAGACAAGAGAGGACGCCTTGTTACCTCCGTCGTCAGTTTTTCTTGCAAAGCCTTGCCGTCGTTTCTCACCTTTGCGAGCAAGCCGCGTTCGTCGATGGCGCGCTGCACAGCCAGCGCGGTTGCGCAGACGATCGGATGTCCCATGAAGCTGTGCCCGTGGCGCAAGATGCCCGACCCCTCGCGCAGACGAGAGACGATGCGCTCGCTCGCCAAAGTAACCCCGATGGGCTGCAAGCCGCCCCCCAGCCCCTTCGACATCGCCAACAGATCGGGGGCGATCCCGTCTTCCTCGCAGGCGAAACGATAGCCCGTTCGACCGCTGCCACACATGACCTCGTCCAAAATCAACAAAATGCCGTGGCGGTCGCACACCTCGCGCATCCTCCGCCAATAGCCGTGCGCGGGCGGCATCGCTCCCAAAGTGCTTCCGCTCACCGTCTCTGCGGCAAAGGCGACAACGCTCTTCGAACCCAAGGCTTCGATTTTTTGCTCCAGCTCCACAGCCAGACGATCCGCATAGGCTTCCTCGCTCTCCCCCGCCTCCAAGCCTCGATAGAGATCGCACGCCGACACCGTCGCTTGCTCCAACAGGATTGCAGCATAAGGCAGACGACGCTGGGGATTGTTTCCCAACGACAGCGTTCCCAAAGTGTTGCCATGATAGCTCTGACGACGCGTGATGATCCATCGTCTCGTTTTTCCTTCGCCGCGCTCCTGCCAGTATTGGTGCGCAATCTTGAAGGCGGCTTCCATCGCCTCCGAGCCGCCGCAGCAGAAATAGGCGTAGGAAAGATCGCCAGGCGCACGAGAACAGAGATAACTTGCAAGCTCCTCGGCGGCGGTGTTGGTGAAAAAAGCCGTGTGCGCAAAGTCCAAACGACCCGCCTGCTCGCACAAAGCCTTCACCACCTCGCCGTCGCCGTGTCCCAAGCAGGAGATCGCAGCGCCCCCGGAAGCGTCGAAATAGCGACGTTGCTCGGAATCGACGATATGATGCCCCGAAGCCGCCACAGCGCAAGGATAGGCGTGGCGCAAGTTGCGCTGTAAAACCGCGCTGGAAGGCGGTTCGCTCATGAGGTTTGGCTCATCGCGCCCTCTGCTCGCGGCGATGCCACAGGCAAAAGCCTCCCAGCAACAACAGCGCGAACAACGAGACCCAGTAAGGCGAGGGACGGTTCTCGATGCGCGCCTCCATACCCGTCACCTTGTCCCCTGCGAGTATGCCCTTCCCCTCTGCTTCTTGCGAAAGCGAGACGATCGCAAGCTGCTGCTTGCCGTCCAATGTCTCGCGCACGACCTCGATGCCGATCGACCGCAACCCATCGATCGTGCTGTCGTCCATCGCCCTCGTCTCGGCAGGCTGAAAGCTGGCAAGGCGATAGCGCTCGCCGTAATCGGTGAAGCGCACGATCGAGACGCGCACCTCCCTGCCGGCGAAGGCGGGTGTGGTGCGAGCGTCGATTTCGAGCGCCGCCTGTTGCCAGCGCGGATAGGCGATCGATAGCACGCCGTCGGGACGCAACAAGGCAGCTGCGACGAGCAACAGGAACGCCACCTCTGTCCATCGCAGGCGTTTGAAAAAGAAACGTTGGGTCGCCGAGGCGAAACACATGATGGCGAGCAGCGAGGTTGCAAAGACGAACAACCCCTGCCACCAGCTCTTGATTCCGATCAAGACGAGCTCGGTGTTGAAGACGAAGACGAGCGGCAAGATAGCGGTGCGAATTTCGTAGGCGAAAGCCTGTATGCCCGTCTTGATGGGATCGGCGCGCGAAATGGCGGAGGCGGCGTAAGCCGCTAGCCCCACGGGCGGCGTGACATCTGCCATCAAGCCGAAGTAGAAGACATAGAGGTGGACGACGATCAGGGGCAAGACCAGCCCCGACGCCGCTCCCAGCTCGACCAACACGGGTGCCATCAGAGAGGCGACGACGAGATAGTTCGCTGTCGTCGGCAACCCCAAGCCGAGCAACAGGCACAACAGAGCCGTAAGAGCGAGCAGGATGTAGATGTTGTTGCCGGCAAGCGTCTCGACGATGCCGATGAGCGCGTTGTTCAGCCCTGTTGCGCCGACCGATCCGACGACGATTCCCGCACACCCCACCGCGATAGAGACGCTCGCCATATTGCGCGCGCCCGCGACCAGCCCTGAGCCGATGTCGCGCACCGCCTCGCGCAAGCCCTCTTGCAAGAGCCTCCACATCAACGTTCCTTGTGCCCGAAAAGCGGGAGCCAGGCGTTGGCAGATCATCAAGAGCAACAAGACCGTCGTCGCCCAAAAGATCGCCAGCGACGGCGTGAAACGCTTCACCAACAACAGATAGATCAGAATCACGATCGGCAAGAGGTGGTGAAGTCCGCCCTGCAACACTTTGAAAAACTGGGGGATCGTCGAAGCTTCCATCGGTCGCAAGTTCAGTTTCATCGATTCTAAGTGCGAAATCCAAAAGAGCGTCAAATAGGCGATGAAAGCTGGCACGAGCGCGTGGTAGATGACCGTCCGATAGCTGATTCCCAGCAGCTCTGCCATAATGAAGGCTGCCGCGCCCATAATCGGCGGCATGAGCTGTCCGTTCACCGACGCCGCCACCTCGATCGCACCCGCCTTGACGGCGGGCAAGCCCACCTGTCGCATGACGGGGATCGTGAAGGTGCCTGTCGTGACGGTATTGGCGATCGAAGAGCCCGAAATCATGCCCGTCATGCCTGATGCCAAGATCGAGGCTTTGGCAGGTCCGCCTCGATATTTGCCGACTAGCGCGAAAGCCAAGTCTAGAAAGAACTTGCCGCCGCCCGCGCGGTTCAACAGCGCACCGAACAGCACGAACATGAACACAAAGCTCGTTGCAACATCCAGCGGGATGCCGAAGACGACCTCACCGCCGAACCAGTAGTATCCGATCAGACGCTCGAAGGAAAGTCCGCGATGCGAGATCAAGTCGGGCATCGATTGTCCGTAGAGCGCATAAGCGATGAAGCACGCAGACACGATCACCAACGGCCAGCCGATCGCACGACGCGTCGCCTCCAGCAGCAACAGCAGTCCGACAAGTCCGATGACGAGCTCGACAGGAAATCCCACTTCTCCGAAGGGCAGAACGAGCAGGATGCCTGTTCGCTCGACCAACGCGTCGTAGGCGAAGACGATGTAGAGGCACGCTCCTACTGAGAGAAGAAGGAGCGCCAAGCCTGTCCAAGCGTCCGTGCGCGGAGGACCTGCCTTGCTCGCATACCAGCGGCTCAACAGGGGATAGCTCAAGAAGACCAAGGCGAAGGCAAAGCCCAAGTGGATCGCGCGCGCAGGCACTCCGTGGATCATCCCGAAATTCAAGACGAAAGGCAGAGGGGAGGCGATCCAAATCTGAAACAGCGACCAGCAAAGCGCTATCGCGGCGAACAGCTTTCCCCAGCCGCCGCTCAACCGTCGCCCGCCTTCGGCGAAACGTCCGCTCAGATCATCGACACGGGGAGAAGATCGAGACACACGGCGTTCTCCTTACAAAAACTTTCTTGGCAAAAACTTTCTTGGCAAAACTTTCTTGGCAAAAGTTTCTTGGCAAAAGTTTTTTGCCAAGCCTTTGTCGCCCGTCAAGAAGCAAGGAAGAAGGCGAGCATCGCGCAGCGAGCATCGCGTAGCGAGCATCGCGTAGCGAGCATCGCGCACGGCGAGTTTCGCCTCCTCCCTTGCCCCCTGATTGAGGGTGGCTTACATCCAGCCTTTTTCTTTGTAGTACTTGACCGCTCCTTTGTGCAGCGGTGCGGAGAGTCCCTCAGTGATCATGGCCTTGGGCTCCAGGTGCTGGAAGGCGGGATGCAGCTTTTTGAAGTCCTCAAGATTTTCGAAGACGGCACGCACCACCTCGTAGACAGCAGCATTGCTGGTGCGCGTGCTGCTGACGAAGGTTGCTTTTACGCCGAAGGTACGCACGTCTTTCTTCGTTGTCTTGTAGGTGTTCTTGGGGATGGTTGCGAAAGCGTAGTAGGAATTTTCTGCCACTAGCTTTTCGATGGGTGGTGTTTTCAGATCGATGATCTTCGCGCCGCAGCCGTCGGCCGCTTGTGCGACCCCTGCGTTCGGCACGCCGACCGTGTAGCCGTAGGCGTCGATCTTTCCGTCGCACAAGGCTTGCGACTGCTCTGAGGAGGTGAGTTCGGTCGCTTGCTTGAAGGCGTCCTTGGAGATGTTGTGGATTTTCATCAAGACCTCCATCGTGCCGCGCTGACCGGAGCCTGGGTTTCCGATGTTGACGCGCTTGCCCTTGAGTCCGTCCCAATTTTTGATACGAGACTTTTTGGAGACCAAGATTTGGAACGGCTCAGGATGCACCGAGAAGACAGCTCTCAAGCCCTTGAATTGTTTTCCTTTGTACTTGGAGCTGCCGTTGTAGGCGTGGTACTGCCAGTCGGATTGGGCGACGCCGAAATCGAGCGCGCCGGCTTTGATCTGACCGATGTTGTAGTTCGAGCCTGCGGTCGAGGGCGCGGAGCAGCGCAAGCCGTGCTTGCGTCCTTTGGAGCGTCCTTCGGCGGCTTCTTTGTGGACCATGCGGCAGATGGCGTTGCCTACGACGAAGTAGACACCGGTGGGACCGCCTGTACCGATGGCAATGAACTTGCTTGCTGCTCTCGATGCTGAGGGAGTGGCGACAAGCAGGGAGAGGCTGGCGAGGACGACAAGCGTACAACGAGCAAACATCTTGCTCTTGCTCTTGCTCTTGACCTTGCTCTCGATCTTGGGGTTGGATTGGGACAGGGACATGGAAAAATCTCCTTTTTTACATCCTTGGAAACGAAGGCGGAGAAAACACTCTCCGCTCAAGGCTTGTTCTAGCAACTGACAGAGGGAGAGTCAAGGGATAATTTCTTCCATGACAGAACGAATTTTTTCCATCGCTCCCCACTTTCCTTCAATTGCCTC
>JABACB010000259.1 GCA_014237925.1 Alphaproteobacteria bacterium | reverse complement strand
AGGACGTGGATTGAAACTGTCATACGATGGCCATTATGACACAGTTGCCCAAGGAGACACAACGTCCTCTTCGGAGGACGTGGATTGAAACATAATTGCCGTTATGCAATACATGGTGGACGTTTGGACACAACGTCCTCTTCGGAGGACGTGGATTGAAACGCAGTAATGGCAAAGACACTAGGATATTTGGGCGAGACACAACGTCCTCTTCGGAGGACGTGGATTGAAACGGTTTAAAAAAGACATTTGACGATAAGGTAATATTCGACACAACGTCCTCTTCGGAGGACGTGGATTGAAACACTCATCGGTAGTGATCAAAATATGACAGTTGTAGGACACAACGTCCTCTTCGGAGGACGTGGATTGAAACGGTCATACATGCGCTCATGCAGAGGCTGGAGACTTGACACAACGTCCTCTTCGGAGGACGTGGATTGAAACATAATACATGATAAGAAAAAAAAGAATGTGATTTAAGACACAACGTCCTCTTCGGAGGACGTGGATTGAAACCCTGATTATGCATTAGGCATCCGCGATAAAATCCAGACACAACGTCCTCTTCGGAGGACGTGGATTGAAACTGTGCAAACGGTGCAGTTTTGCTGTCGTGGATTTGGACACAACGTCCTCTTCGGAGGACGTGGATTGAAACTAGGTTATCGTATAGTGGACATTCT
>JABACB010000258.1 GCA_014237925.1 Alphaproteobacteria bacterium | reverse complement strand
CCATCCGTCAAGAATGCAGAGGACAAGCGTATCGAGGGGAGGGCTTCCATCCATCGCACTAACATAGACTCTTTTCTGCCCGTGCGTCAGCTGGCAATCGCCAACATCCTCGCCGCGTCGCATGACGACAGACGACAAAGCCTTTTCGTCCATCTCGCATCGTTTGCCCGTCGTTTGCTTGCTGTTTGCTTGCCGTTTGCTCGCACCGCAAAAAAACCTTGACACTTCCCCCCATCCCCCCTACAAACACAAGGCAAACAAAGAAATCGCCCGCTCGCTCGTGCAAAAACACAGCAAGCGCGCATCTTTTTCTCGTACTATAAAAAATTCTCCCAAAAGAATCGCGCAAACAAGTCACACCCGCGAATCACACCAAAGAATCACATCAGAGAATCATCGGAGAATCCTCGGAGAATACCCATGGCACGCATCGCCGGAGTCAATATCCCCACCGCCAAACGCGTGGAAATCGCCCTCACCGCCATCTACGGCGTAGGAAGGTTCGCTGCAAAAAATATCTGCGAAGAATGCGCCATCCCGTCGAAAACACGCGTCAAAGACCTGGACGAACAAGCCGTCGGCAGCCTCCGCAAAGCCATCGAAAAAAGTCACCGCGTCGAAGGAGAACTCCGCAGGGATACATCCATGCATATCAAACGCCTCCTCGACCTAGGCTGCTACAGAGG
>JABACB010000257.1 GCA_014237925.1 Alphaproteobacteria bacterium | reverse complement strand
AGATAAAAAGAAAAGAGAGTCTGTAGATGTTAGAAATCAAGCAGATACTTTAATTCACTCTACTGAGAAAAATCTTAAAGAACATGGGTCTAAAATTACTGATGCTGAAAAAAAAGCAATTGAAGATGCATCATCTAGCTTAAAAGAGTCTTTAAAGGGGACTGATAATGAAGATATCAAGAAAAAAACAGAAACTTTAGTTCAAGCTTCGATGAAACTAGGAGAGGCTATATATAAATCTCAAGAGAAAAAACCAGATGCATCAAATGATACTGATAAAAATGATGAAGGAAAAAAAGACGATAATGTTGTTGATGCTGATTTTGAGGAA
Source organism: Alphaproteobacteria bacterium (assembly GCA_014237925.1). GTDB lineage: Bacteria > Pseudomonadota > Alphaproteobacteria > JABAAW01 > JABAAW01 > JABAAW01. The sequence goes on along the minus strand of JABACB010000257.1, from coordinate 358 downwards.
GTAAAAGAAGAAAATAAAGAAGAAAATAAAGAAGAAAATAAAGAAGAAGATAAAGAAGAAGATAAAGAAAAAAGCGCTTAAGACTAACAACAACTATCATCTTAAAGTAACTTTATGGCTAAAAGAGATTTTTATGACGTCTTGGGTGTTAACAAAAATGCAAGCCCAGATGAACTAAAATCAGCGTACAGAAAACTTGCAGTAAAACATCATCCAGATAAAAATCCAGGCGATAAGGCTGCTGAGGATAAATTCAAAGAGGCCAGCGAAGCTTATGGCATACTTTCAGATAAAGAAAGAAAACAAAATTATGATAATTTTGGGCATGCTGCTTTTGAAGGAGGTGGCGGAAGACAGA
>JABACB010000256.1 GCA_014237925.1 Alphaproteobacteria bacterium | reverse complement strand
GCACCCACCCGCTCCGCCCAATCGACCACTCGCCCCACATGCGCGTGCGTCGGATGCGCCTCGCGCCGCAAACAGCCGACGATCCACACGCGAACGCCCTCCAAGGCTTCGAAAGCGCGCTCGGAAAGCGACACGCAATCGGTCGTATAGGCAAGATCACCAAGACGAAAACCCAACACCTCGCCAAAGAATCCGTGATCCAACGCGATCGGCAAAATGCTCGCCGATGAGGATGAGAGGGGCGAAAACTTCCTCCACGCCTGGACAGCAAGCCCCGACAAGACAGGACGATACAAGGGGTTGGGAAGACTTGAAGGAGAATCGAACACATACTCGAAACGGCGCATCAAACTCTCCAAGGTCGAGGCGGTGGCGTAGGTAGGGATCGGAGCCTTGCCTCGCATCCATTTCAGATCGTCGATGCCATGGCAATGGTCGGCATGGTCGTGCGTGTAGAGAACAGCGTCCAAACGACGAACGTCTGCACGCAACAACTGCGCTCGACAATCGGGCGAGGAATCGATCAACACATGGCGCAATATCCCCTGCTCTTCCCTTTCCTGCGCGCTCTGCTCTTCTTCCTCTTTCCTCTCTCCCCTCTGCTCTGCTTCCTCTTCCCTCTCTCCCCTCTGCTCTGCTTCCTCTTTCCTCTCTGCCCTCTGCCCTTCTGCGTTTTCTCGCCACTGCAAC
>JABACB010000255.1 GCA_014237925.1 Alphaproteobacteria bacterium | reverse complement strand
TCAGCTTGCCAAGAAGCTCGTCATTCTCGCCAGAATATACGCTATAGTGATTATTGGAGTAGCTACTTTTTAATATATTAACATGCCCATCAACGGTCGTAATGTGGACATTACCATCACCATCAGGCAAGATAGAAAACTCTCTTGCCCCCGCAGCATTCTTAAACAACAGTAGTTTATGGTCACCACTCCTTTCTTTGATCGTGTCAAGTCCAAATTCCGTGCCAAAGACATAATTGTCAACCCCTCTTCCTCCATCAAGCATATCGTCGCCCTCGCCGCCGTAGAGGGTGTCGTCGCCCTCGCCGCCGTAGAGGGTATCATTGCCCCCTTGTCCGTAGAGGGTGTCGTCGCCATTCCCACCGTAGAGGGTGTCTTTGCCGGGTTCAGGAAGGACAGCGGTGTTGTAGCCCCTGTTTGCGTCAGGATCATCATTGCTCGTGCCAGGGCTGTTGTCCCCGTCGCCGTAGAGGATGTCGTTGCCCTCGCCGCCGTCGAGGATGTCGTCGTGATCGCCACCCGTCAGAATGTCATCGCCCGCAACGCCTACAAGACGATCGTCTCCCGCGCCGCCGTAGAGGATGTCCGCGCCATCGGTACCTACTAGCAAGTCGTTGCCGCTCGTTCCTCTCGTCTCGCCTTCTCCCGTCGTGACGGCAAGCCTGCCCAACGCCAAATCGTCCGCGCCGTA
>JABACB010000254.1 GCA_014237925.1 Alphaproteobacteria bacterium | reverse complement strand
AAGCCTTTTCAGGCGGATACGCTGAAGGCGACACCGTTGTCGCCGTTACTACTTTTGACCAGAACTTTAATTTTGAGTTTAGATTTACCATCGAGCACATTGTCGGATCGGCATACGCTGATACCATCACAGGCGACCTTCAAGCCAATATTTTTGAAGGCGGTGCGGGCAACGACACCTTGAAAGGCGCCAAGGGCAACGACACCTTGAAAGGCGGCGAGGACGACGACACCTTGGAAGGCGGTGAGGGCAGCGACACCTTCGACGGCGGTGAGGGGACAGATACGCTCAGCTACGCAAGCTCCGGTGCGGGAGTCCGCGTCAACCTCAATCTCAACACTTTCGCAGACGGGCACGCTATCGGCGACAGCATCGCAGAGGGGGCTGAAGGAAGCATCCAGAACCTTGTCGGTTCGGCATACGCCGACACCCTCATCGGCGACGCTCAAGACAACACCCTGACAGGCGGCGCGGGCGACGACAGTCTCACGGGCGGCGCAGGAACAGACATACTGGAAGGCGGCGAGGGAGTAGACGATTATATCTTCGGTAGCGGGCATGGCACGAACACCATCCAAGGCGATACGGACGGCGGCAATCTCTACTTCAGACACGCGGCAAGTGCCGACGATGTCGCCTCAGAGCAAGACGCTGACGACCCGAGCATCGTGAGATTGACGGTCGGCGACCTCTCC
>JABACB010000253.1 GCA_014237925.1 Alphaproteobacteria bacterium | reverse complement strand
GCGAATGCTTCCCCTAATGTCTAGACCCAAGTTCAACACACCCCCTTGCGGGCGTTTCGCGCCATGCTGTTTGAGGGGGACAAGAAAGTCTATAGCGATGCGGGAGGGTTCGAAGCGATAGCCCAACCCAACCCCGACGATGTCGGCTTTGGCATTCTTGGCAACAGCGAGCGTTGTAACGACGAGCAACGCAACAGCAGTTGAGCAAAAAAAATTCTGTTTCATGGGTAACCTTTCTTTTTTGCCGCCGGCAGGTCGTCGGTATCGAGTGTCAGACAAGGCGATGCTAACCCCTTGCCAAGCGAGAGTCAACAACAATCGGAGAAGAGGCTAGTCGCCTCGCGTACAATCTTCCGTCCCGCGCGCCTGTTGTCATGGACGCGTAGCAAGGACGCGCACGACTTGCCGTGCGCTATGTATGGCACACAACATCAAGGACGCGTAGCAGGTCTGTTGCGCGAGCGCGGGCTATCCAAAAAGCACAAGCACGAGCGCAACAAGGCGCGCAACAAATCTCCCGACAACCCCCCGCCGCCTACCTCGCCGTCACGAGCGCAACAAACGCATCATATCTTTCTGCAAAGGAGAATTCATCCCTCTAATAACTCCTCTATCCCTGCACCTCGGCTGCCACCCGATACTTCTGCAAGGTACGCAACAAGTCGCGCAACAAATCTCCCGACAACCCGCCGCCTAT
>JABACB010000252.1 GCA_014237925.1 Alphaproteobacteria bacterium | reverse complement strand
AGATCGACGATCCCGAACAATGGAGCGCGCGCGCGCAGGAAGATTCGCAAGTGCGCTCTGCCACCTCGTTGGTCGAGGGGCAGGCGTTGTTGAGCGTGCGCGGCGCTTCGACGGGCGTTTTGCTGCGCGGGCTTTCTGCCTCCAGCTTGGTCCACAAGCCGCGCCTTTTCGGCTCGCTTTCTGCGGCGGAGCGCGCCGATTTTGCCGAACAGGGGGGCGCGTTGGTCGGAGAACAGCTGGCGTTGAGGTTGGGGCTGGAGCTGGGAGACGGTCTCGTCATCCTTGTACCGCAGGGCGTTCCGACCGCCTTCGGCAGCCTTCCGAACGAATCGACGCTGCCGTTGGTCGGCATCTTCAAGACCGAAATCTACGAATACGACAACGGCTTCGTGCTGCTGCCGCTTGCGCTTGCGCAGGACCTTCTCGGCTACGGAGGGAGCGTCGATTCGATCGAGCTGCGACTGGAGCGTCCCGAACAGGCTGCCGCCGTCCAAAGACGCTTGCACAATCTGCTGCCCGAACAATTCGCCGTGCACACTTGGCAGGAGCAACACTCCAGCCTGCACGAAGCGCTGATCGTCGAGCGCAATGTCATGTTTCTCATTCTGACGCTCATCGTCCTGATCGCCGCCTTCAACATCGTCTCGGGACAAGTCATGCTGGTGCAAGACAAGCGACAGGGCATCGCCGTGCTGCGCT
>JABACB010000251.1 GCA_014237925.1 Alphaproteobacteria bacterium | reverse complement strand
GCTCCAAAACCAAGACGGAGCAGGAGCAAGCACAGGCACAGACGCAGACATTGCTTTGCCCGACATTCCCCTCAGTCAAGCGCAAGAAGAACTGAAAGCCCTAGTCGTGAGAAGTGTAAAAGATTCCTTGGAAGGTAGCTCGAGCTCGATAGACGATGAACTCATAGAGCAGGTCACCTCAATCGAATTGCAAAGAGCAGAGGTATTGCAGGAAACATTGGGAAAGGATCAAACGGACGACGAAAGCTTGATAGCAAACAATATCGGCATTGGTGGTAACAGCAACACTGGTACGACCGGTACGGGTGATAACAGCAACACTGGTACGACCGGCACGGGTGGTAACAGCAACACTGGTACGACCGGCACGGGTAGTGAACCACCAACCCGAGGAGGAGACGACAACTTCCACATCGATCTCGCTACTCTAGACGGTAAAATATGGGTGGACTTCGGAACAGGAGGAGGGGCGACATACGACACGCTCAACTTCCAACTGGAAAATAACATCGATACTCTTGTCCTAACCTTCGCCAAAGGGTTGTACACTGCGGGAAGCGCAAACACAGATTCAACCTTCATCTTCCAAGACACTAATAGCAATATTCAGGAGTTAAGCTGGGGGGTTGAAAGCCAAGTCGCTGGTTCTCTTAGCGATAGTCCGTACGATGCCCCACCTGCTAATTCAGATGACTTGATGATA
>JABACB010000250.1 GCA_014237925.1 Alphaproteobacteria bacterium | reverse complement strand
TGAAACAAAGGGGGGAGTAGCGAGAGAACGACGCGAGAGAACGGCGGAAGAGCGACACTGACTGGACGGGTTATTTTAAGGACTTGTTGAGGTCGCGGCGAAATTCCACCGAAGGGGCTGTCGTCCCTAACAGGAGATTGAACGATGGCATCGTATTCTAACAGTACGCAAGATGGCGTGAAGGATGTCGCGGGAGGCAACAGGAAGGCGCGTGCTTTGAGCGCCTTGCTTTCTGCGACGGCGCTGGGCGTGTTTTTGGAGGGTTGCGGCGGCGGCGCGGGCGGCGGCGCTGGTGGCATCAATGGTGGTAGCGCGGGCGGCGGCACTGGTAGCGTCAAGGACAGCAATCTCATTCTTGTAGGTCAAGCGGGCGATGATGCTCTTACGGGCGGCGAGGGCGATGATCGGCTCGAAGGCGGCGGCGGCAACGACCATCTTGTGGGCGGTGGAGGCGACGACGACCTTAACGGCGGCGCGGGCAACGACGAGATCGACGGCGGCGCGGGGCAAGACTACATTAACGGGGGCGAGGGAGGAGATAACCTCAACGGCAACGAGGGCGATGATCACATCGAGGGCGGCGCGGGCGATGATCGGTTGGCAGGTGGCGCGGGTGATGACATGATCAATGCTGGCGCGGGCGACGATTTCCTTGTCCGCGGCGGTGATGGTAACGACAAGATCGACGGCGGCGCGGGCAACGACAA
>JABACB010000024.1 GCA_014237925.1 Alphaproteobacteria bacterium | reverse complement strand
GAAGATGTGAAGCATCAAATTATCTACAGCATAAGATTAGATGCTGTGCAAAATAGCGCGTTATTGCTAAATAAAGAATATTACGAATTACGCGACAAAAATGAATCTTACAAATCTACCGCTATTCAAAAAGAAATAAAAGAATTAATCCTTCATACAGACCTTAACAAAAAATATTACGAGGGACGTTGTTTCAAACTAGACAAGTGACAACCAACACAAGATAAAATAAAAAAACTTTGCCGCGTTGCGAGTCAGCTTGCGCGTTTCTGCGAAACGCGCTTTTGAATAAGAGGCTACACACTTCGCGCTACGCGCTCGTGTGTAGAATGCGCGCAAAGCGCGCCCGCTGACGCGGAGTCTTTTGCGGGGGGACGCAGTCCCGGGGGAACTGCGTCCCCCCGGGACTTCGTCCCCCCACTCCCCCCATGCGCAAAACTTGCTTCGCCTACGGCTCGCTCGTCTTGCGTCTTGCATATCCATCAAAATCGCGTTTGTTGCGCAAGCGTGTGCTCCTCAAAAAGCACGAACGCGAGCGCAACAGACGCGCATACAAACTCAATCTCTCCGAAAAAATCCAAACAAACAAAGCAAACACGCTACACGAAGCCCATCCTTGACTCCCTCCCCTTCCTCCCCCCACAATCTCCCCCATGCTCGTCCCCTCCCTCCAACTCCTGCTCGGACTCCTCATCCTCGTCGTCGGTGGCGAAGCGACCGTCAAAGGAAGCTTGATCCTCGCCCAAAGGCTCCGCCTCTCGCCCGCACTCGCCGGCGTCGCCATCGTCGGATTCGGTACCTCCGCGCCAGAACTCTTCCTCTCCCTCCAAGCCGCATGGAAAGGTAGCGGAGGACTCGCGTCAGGAAATATCCTCGGCAGCAATATCGCAAATGTCTGGCTCATCGGAGGACTCATCATCCTCTTCTCCCACCTCAACACAAAACAACAGGCAAAACAACCCTCCCCCCTGCACGCCATCGCCGCAGGAAGCGCACTCCTAACCCTCGCCGCCTTCGCTCCGCTCGGCAACATCCCCTCGACATGGGGAGCAACCCTCCTCATCCCCTTCGCAATCTATACATACCTCGCGTTCAAAGAAGCCACACGAACACACACCAAAGCATCACATCACAAACAACTACCCAGCCTTAAGCACGGAATACTCCTCGCCCTCGGAGGGCTCGTCCTCATGCTCATAGGCTCCGAAGAAGTCGTCGCAGGAGGACAAACCCTCGCACGAAATCTCGGCGTGCCGGAAACCCTCATCGGACTCTCCGTCCTCGCGCTCGGCACCTCGCTACCCGAAGTCGTCGCAACATTGGTCGCCGTCAGACGAAAAGCCCTCGCGCTCGCAACAGGAGGAATCTTCGGCAGCACCATCTTCAACAGCTGGCTCATCCTGCCCCTCTGCGCGCTCGTCCTCTCCCTCGATGTCGAAGAAAACCTTCCCGACCTCATCCTCGCTCCCGTCGCCTTCGCGCTCTTCCTGCTCGGAATCAAAAGCCACAAACGATGGCGAGCAGCGCTCGGACTCGCTTGCATCCTCTGCTACATCCTCTACTGGGGATTCCTCGCCGCAAGAATCTGATTACCGCCGCTCGAAAGTAGCGTAAAAAATCGAGCGACCCGCACGCTCCGCCTTCCTCTGGTAGCGCGTTGCAACCCACGACCGAGGAGGCAGCCGCCAATCGTCGGGAGCGCGCGCGCGCCACACAAAGCACGGATGCGCACAACAAGCAGCGAGCCCCGTTGCAACCAAGACAGGCTCGTCGGTCGACCACCGCAAGATGCCCCCCGTGCGCAAAGGACGCGCGAGCATATCCAAGACCTGCCTTCGCAAAAGCCGCCGCTTGCCATGCCGCCGCCGCGGCCAAGGGTCGGGGAAGAGCAGATAGAGAAAACTCAAGCAACCCTCAGGCAAGGCGGGCAAGAGCAGCAAGGCATCGTCGGCAAAAAGACGCAAGTTCGGAAAAAAACTCGATACCCCCTCCCCTCCCTCCCGCGCCTTCTTGCCAGAGTCCTCCGCTCCCCGATTCTCCAATCCCCGCTTCTCCAAGCCCCGCTTTTCCAAGCCCCGCTTCTCCAAGCCTGCGAGCAACGCGGCGACACCGTTGCGATACGGCTCACAACCGATGAAGCCCGTCTGCGGTTCGCGCACGACCTGCGCGAGCAAATGCTCTCCCGCCCCGAATCCGATCTCCAAGCGCAAGTCGCCTCGGTAGCGTTCAAAGAAAGCCCTGTCTCCGCCGAAGGGTTGCGCGAGGTCAAGGGTCAACAGGGGAAGCTGTTCCTCGATCAACCCTTCTCGATAGGCGGAAAGCTTGCGCGCCCTCCTGCGCGCGAAGCTCTGCGAGATGCCACGCAAACCGCCATCCGTGCTGCAACCCAGCTCCTGCGTCAAGCGAGCGCGCTCCTCAGTTTTTCGACAAGGTCGCATTTCTCCCACGAGAAGCATCCGTTCTCGCGCGGCTTCCTTCCGAAATGTCCGAAGTTGCTGGAAGGCTCGAAGATCGGGCGCGTCAGTTCCAAGTGCTCTCGAATGCCGCGCGGTGTCAGGTTCATCAGCTTCTGCAGCACTGCCGCCACCTCGGCGTTGCTCGCCTTGGTCGAGCGCTCTTGCAGGTCGACATAGAAGGCGACGGGCTCGGCAACGCCGATCGCATAGGCGATCTGAATCAGACAGCGTCGCGCGAGCTTGGCAGCGACGATGTTCTTCGCCAAGTAGCGCGCCGCGTAAGCAGCCGAGCGATCGACCTTAGAGGCGTCCTTGCCCGAAAAGGCGCCGCCGCCGTGCGGTGCGGCGCCGCCGTAGGTATCGACGATGATCTTGCGTCCGGTGAGTCCCGCGTCTCCGTCAGGACCGCCGATGACAAACTGTCCCGTAGGATTGATGTGAAAATGTTCGAAGGCGCACAGCCACCCCTCAGGCAGGACCTCTTCCACCACCTCGCGCACGATCTCTTGGACGCGCGCCAAGGGCACCTCGCGCCTGTGCTGCGTAGAGACGACGATCGAATGGCAACGCAACGGCAGGCGGCTTTCCTCGTCGTAGATCAGCGAGAGCTGCGATTTCGCGTCAGGTCCCAGCTCGGGGTACCTTCCCGCCAGACGCTGCTCGCTCAAGCGGCGCAGAATGTTATGGCTGTAGTAGAGTGCCGCCGGCATGAGCTCTTCCGTCTCGTCGCAGGCGTAGCCGAACATCAAGCCTTGGTCGCCTGCACCCTCCTCGCCGATGCCGTGCGCAATGTCGACGGATTGTTCGTGAATGTAATTGTCGATGCGAAGACGCTTCCAGTGGAAGCCCTTTTGCTCGTAGCCCAGCGTCTTGACGACCTCTTGTGCGCGCGAGCACACTTGGTCGGCAGAAATTTGCGCGTTCGATCGCACCTCGCCCGCCAAAACGACGCGATTCGTCGTCGCCATGCATTCGACGGCAACGCGCGCCGCGCTGTCTTGTTCCAAATACAGGTCGAGGACAGAATCGGAGATACGATCGCAAATTTTGTCAGGGTGTCCTTCGGAGACGGACTCGCTCGTAAAAAGATACTCTCCCATAACGGAAAAAAGCTCCTGCAGGTTTCAACGCTCGCCAGCCTTCGCATCAAGACGGAAGGCAAGCGAAAGGGGTGTCGTCTTGTTCGACGACCCTTCTGCTTTGCCACAATCTCGACAACCTTGTCAATCGCTCTCGTCAATCGCTCTTGTCAATCGCTCTTGTCAATCGTTGGCCGTGTTTTTCTGCAAGGAAGGCAGACGAAAACTTGATGGCAAAAAGCCCTTCGCGTCTCTCACCCTTCCACAAGTCTAGTCCAAGATTATATTTCCAGGATCATGCTTTCGGGATCATGCTTTCGGTTCTTTCTTTCGGTTCTTTCTTCTTCGTCGAGTTCGTCGAGGCAGGCTTCTTCTGTTGCTCCTTCCCCTGTAGCTCATCCAGCCTTTGTTCCAGCGCCTCTGCCTTCGTGCGCGCCTTCTCGGCGAGCGTCTTCAAGGCTTCGAACTCCTCGCGCGAAACGAGGTTCATGCCTTTCAAGCGCGCCTCGATGCGTGTTTTGACAAGCCGCTCGACCTCGCCCGCCATCGAGCCCATCAACTCTCGTGCGCTCGAGCTCATGCGAGCAGCCGTTTTGAAAAAATCCTTTCCCAACATCGCTCCGTATCCAGCTCGTATCCTAACCTCTGGAGCGCGCGCGTGCGCTCTTGCGGCGTTCTTTGACAAGACGCGCGTAGCAGCGTTCCAACTCGCCTCGATTCATGCGCGCTTCCGAAGAGGAAGGACGCAGCTCGAAGTGCTGCACCAACGCCTTCTTGGCGATAGCCTCGCTGCCCTTAGCCACGAAGAAAACATCCAGCGTGCACAGATCGCCGCGATACTGCCATTGCATCGTGCGTCCCTCGCGGCGGTTGAGATCGGGCGTGCCTAAGAAGTCGAAGGTCGCCTTGCGCGTCTTCGAAAGGATTTCGTGCGGGTCGCGTCGTGACTCGGAACTGCCGCCGAGCGAAGCCTGCCCCCCCCCGGACGCACACCCCCACAGCACGCAGACGCACAGCAACCCAAGCAAAGACGCATCACGAGAAGGGTTTGACACAAGAAACTGCATTCAACACAAAAAACGTACGAACATACCTTGACACTCGCTCCGTTTCTACGCTAAAAAGACGAGCATAGCAAGGGGTTGGTGCTTCTTGACAAACCTTCTTGACAAGCCCTTCTAGGCAACAAGACAACGACACAACGAACATGATCACAAGGGATTTTTGATGAAACGCCCCTGGCAACCCAGCAAGCTGAAGCGCAAACGTCGTCATGGCTTTTTCGCCCGCATGGCGAGCAAGGCAGGACGTCGCATTTTGAAGGCGCGTCGTCAGCGTCGCCGCTCGCGCCTGACCCACTGACCCCAGCCCCTATGCTACCGAAAGCCGTTCGCATGCTGCGCAGGGCAGAGTTTGTGCAAGCCTCGCGCAGAGGGCGTGCCGTTGCCACCCCCTTCTTCATCGTCCAAAGCGTGCCTGATGCCGCACCCGACTTCTCGCGGCGCGCCCACCCCACGACCGCCCAACCCACAACCGCCACCACCACAAGCATGACGACCACAAGCATGACCTTGGGTGTGACGGCAAGCCGCAAGGTCGGCAACGCGGTCGCACGCAACCGCGCCAAACGACGTTTGCGCGCCTTGCTGTACCAAACTTTGCTGTACCAAAATTTGCTTGCCAACCCTGTCCGAAGCCCGCCCTCGCGTCGTATCGTCGTCGTCGCGCGCAAAGCATGCGTCGATGCCGACTTCGCTACGATGCGCCTCCAACTGGAGCAAGCGCTGAAACGAAGCAAGGAGCGAACCCCGTGACGACTCCGCTTACAGACCCGCTTACAGACATTGGCGACATTGGTAACATTGGCAGAAACATCGGCTCGAAGAGTGCTGCCTTGACGATGAGCCTGCTCCTCGTCTGCTACCGAACGCTCGCTCCCGCCTTGCTCCTGTTCGGCGCAACGCCCTCCTGCTGCCGATTCCTTCCTTCGTGCAGCGAGTACGCGCAAGAAGCCGTGCGCCGCCACGGATGGAAAGGATTCTTCTTGGCAGCAGGAAGACTCTTGCGCTGCCGACCGCTCCTCTTTACAAAACCCCGCGAACAAGGCATCCGCCTCGACCCCGTTTCTCCTCGCCCGAACAGGGGCAATCGCTTTGAAGGCGTGAAGGGCAAGCCAAGTGAGAAAGGCGATGCCAAAAGCAACATGAACAACGAAATGAAAAAGCCAACATGAAAACCAACATGAAAACCAACATGAAAAAAATGGAGTTCCCATGCAAGGCGATCCGAAAAACCTGCTGATCGCTATCATTCTATGCACGGCGATTCTCTTCGGCTGGGAGTTCTTCTTCCAAGCACCGAAACGCGCCCAGCAAACGGAGACGGGCGCAAACCTTACCGAGACGACGCAACGCGAGACGACAACAGAGTCCGAGGGTGCGCTGCTGCCTCTTGGAGGGCAGACATTGCCGACCCCCGATCCGTCCGCCGCCCAAAAGGACGATGCCGTTTTGGGCGGCGATTCCTCGTTGCCTGCCCTCGAGACGGCACAAGACAAGAACAAAGGAACAGGTAGCAGAGAAGGACGGGTTGCAATCGAAACGCCCGCCTTGACCGGCAGCATCGCGTTGAAAGGGGCGAAGATCGAAAACATCGTCTTGCGCAACTTTCGTGAGACGCAAGAGCGCGACTCGCCTCAGGTCACGCTGCTGCGAGACGGCTCTGCGCCTCATGTCGCGCCCTATTTCGTGCAGTTTGCATGGCGCGTGAGCGAGGGGGTCGATGCCCCCGACCACAACACGCTATGGAATCTTGGGAAGGGGAAATACGAGAAGCGTCGTGGCGAGCAAGCTCGTCTCACGCCGACAGCCCCCCTGCTGTTGCATTGGACGAACGAGGAAGGCGTACGCTTCGAGTTGCTGTTTTCGATCGACGAGCAGTACATGGTCACGCTGAAACAACGCGTCGTCAACGGAAGTCCGCGCGCGATCGCCGTCCAACCCTACGGCGTGATTCAACGACAAGGCAAGCCTCCGACGCTGGATTTCTACATTCTGCACGAAGGGTTGATCGGCTATCTCGATTCGTCGCTGGAAGAGATCACCTACAAGAAAGCGCTGAAGAAACAACGCTTGGCATACGAGAGCACGGGCGGCTGGCTGGGCATCACCGACAAGTACTGGATGACAGCGCTCGTCCCCGACCCGCGCAAAAATGTGACCGCCTTGTTCCGCACCGCGAACCGCCAGTACAACGGTGTCGATATCGATGTGTTTCAAGCCGACATCCTCTATGCGACGAGCAACCTTGCGTCGCAGGAAGGCATCGAGCAGCTTTCGCGCATTTTCGTCGGCGCGAAAAGCGTGCCGCTGCTCGACCGCTACGCGCAAGAGTATGATATTGCAGGCTTCGATCTCGCCGTCGACTTCGGATGGTTCTACTTCATCACGAAACCCATCTACTTTGCGATCACCTTCTTTTCGCGCCTGCTCGGCAACTTCGGGCTCGCCATTCTCGCGCTCACCGTCGTCATCAAGATTCTGTTCCTGCCGCTCTCCTACAAATCCTATGTCTCGATCAGCAAGATGAAAACGCTGCAGCCCGAAATGACGATCTTGCGCGAGCGACACAAGGACGACAAGAAAGCCCTGCAACAAGACATGCTCGCGCTCTACAAGAAGCATGGGGTCAATCCTGTCGCGGGCTGTCTGCCGATTCTGTTGCAGATTCCTGTCTTCTTCGCGCTCTACAAGGTTCTTTTCGTCTCGATCGAAATGCGGCACGCCCCCTTCTTCGGCTGGATCCACGATCTCTCCGCTCCCGATCCGCTCGGCATGCTGACGCTGTTCGGAATCATCCCGTGGCAGGTGCCGCAACTGCTCCAACCCCTGAACTTGGGACTCTGGCCGATCGCTATGGGAGTCAGCATGTGGCTGCAGCAGAAAATGAACCCTGCACCCGTCGATCCCCTACAAAAGAAGATCTTCGCCTTCCTCCCTATCCTCTTCACCTTCCTGCTCGGACGCTTTCCCGCAGGACTTGTCATCTACTGGACTTGGAACAACACGCTCACGATCGCACAACAATGGGTGATCACCCGCCATGTCAACCGCAGCCCAACGAAAACAAACCCCGCCTGACGCGCGACGCACACAACGACACGCAGTGAGCACGGCGCACGAACGACATCGCAGATGGCTGCAGAAAGCAGGAATTCTGACGGCAGCGCTGCCCTACATGCAGCTGTACGCGGGCAGCCTGCTCGTCATCAAGCTCGGCGGCAACGCGCTGGAGGAAGCCGAGAAGGACTTGGCAGCGCATCTTGCGCACGATGTCGTGCTGCTGAAGCAGGTCGGGATTCATCCTGTTCTTGTGCACGGCGGCGGTCCGCAGATCGACCGCTTCGCCGAAAAGCTCGATCTCCAACAAACGCGCATCGGAGGCTTGCGCATCACCGACAGCGAGACGAGGGACTGCGCGACGATGATCCTCGCGCGCTTGGGAAAAAAGGTGGTGCGCCTCTTGCAGGGCGCGGGCGGCGACGCGCTCGCGCTGTGCGGACAGGATGCTTCGATCATGCGCGTCAAAAAGCTGCCGCCGCAAAAACAGAAGAACGGAGAGAGCATCGACTTGGGCTTCGTAGGCAAGCCTGACAAGGTCGATACCACCCTGCTACGCCTGCTCATTCAGGCGGGCTATATTCCCGTGCTCGCTCCCGTCGCTGCAAACGAAGAGGGCGAGTTGTACAATGTGAACGCCGACGCCTTTGCGGGTGCGCTCGCCGTCGGGCTCGAAGCGAAAAGGCTGTTGTTGATGACCGATGTCGCGGGCGTGAAGGACGAGAAGGGACAGCTGCTGGAAGAGCTTGACGAGAAACGCATCGAAGAGCTCAAAGCCAAAGGAATCGTACACGGCGGCATGCTGCCGAAGATCGACACGGCGTTAGAGGCGAGCCGCGGGGGCGTTAGCGTTGTGATCCTTGACGGCAGAGTGCCTCACACTTTGTTGCTGGAGCTCTTTACCGAGACGGGAGTCGGCAGTCTGGTCCGCGCCGTCAAAAATTAGTCAAAATAGATAGCCGAAAAAACAAGGACGCGGCTACGCCGTTGCCCGCGCGTTATTTGCGCTGTTGCCCGCGCGTTGTTTTTTGCGCGTTGTTTGTGCTTCAAAGAGCGCGCCACGAAACAGACGCATCACGCTTTTGTTGATATTTCCGTCGCTGTTTCCGTCGATGTCATCCCCTGCCGCATTCCGCCTCCGCGCCTGTTGCGCCTGTTGCACAACGTCGCAAAATCCCCTCGATCTTCGCCGAACGCTCGCCCAAATCATCCCACGCAAAAACGATTTTCGGCGTAAATTTCAGCCGCAACGGCGCTGCACAACTCTTCTGCAACGCCGGCGCAAGCCTCCGCAACTCATCGAGAACAGCACGTCTCTCCTCAAGGCTCGTCCGATCCTGCTTGGCAAACGAAACATACGCGCACGCCCGCCGCAAGTCTGCTGCCATGCGCACTTCGCCTACGAACAGCGGACGATCGTAAAGCTCTTCGGAAAGCAACTCGCCACGCATCAGCGTCTCGGAGAGAGCATGGCGCAACAACTCGCCCACACGCTGCTGACGCTGCGAAGGCTCCGATCTCTTCAACTTCTGCCTTGTCGAGCGCACGCAAAGTCTCAGCCGTAGGTTACATTCTCGATGGCGTGATCGAGCCAACGAGGCAGCCGCTTGTCTTTCGCCAGGAACTCCTGCAACGAAAGGACGCTCATCTTGGGAACGGAAAACAGCGATTCTTTCCACAAGCCCTGCTCGTCGCAAAAGGCTAGCATCGGCTTCGTGATGTTTTCTGCAAGGCAGACGAACAGCCCCAAGTCCGCCTCCTGCTGCCTGACAACCTGCTGGAAAGCGCGCAGCTGCGCCAAGCCGCAAGCGCCGCTTTTGACCTCGATCAGACAAATACGCACCTCTTTCTTGGGCGGGAAGGTGATCGCCATATGACCGTCGTAGCCGCCGTCCGCACCGCGCTTGTTGCTGTGTCCGCGCAGCTTGTACTCGATCAGCCAGTTCTGAAAATCGTAGCGACTGCTTTCTATCAGTCGCTCGGCGGAGGCGAGATCGACGGGAAAACCCTTCACTTCGTATTTGGCATCCAGCTTTTTCAGCCTGCGGGTTTCGATCTCGGAGATGGCGAGATGGTTGATGTCGACGCCGATCCAGCGCCGCTTGAGCTTTTCGGCGACGACGACCGCCGTTCCGCAGCCGCAGAAGAAGTCGGCGACAAGATCGCCTTCAAGAGAGCTCGCCCTGACGATACGATCGAGAAGTTTCTCAGGCTTCTGCGTAGGATACCCCAAACGCTCCTTCGCCCACGGCATCAACGAATGATGGATAAAAACGTCGTCGGCGATTTTTCCTTTCTCCAAATCTCTCTCCGAGCCATCGGCACGGCTTTGTCCTTCAAGCCATTTGTAAGGCTGGCGCACCGCATCAGCGTTGAATGTCCATCGTTCGCTCTTCGTGTAAAACAGGAGGATATCGTGCTTTCTGCCCCATCGTTGCGTAGAAGCCCCTCCGCCGCCGTAATACCATACAAGCTCGTTTTGGAAATTTTTTCCGTCGAAGACGATGTCGCAGAGAACCTTCAAATAGTGGCTCATCGTGGGATCGCAATGGAGGTAGAAGCTCGCCGTCTCCTTCATCACCTTTCGCATGTAGTAGAGCCTGCTGCCCATCATCGTGAGGTAAGAAGACTGGCTGGCGGTGAAAATCTTCCTGTTGGCATGGAGAAAGTTATAAATTTCCAAGTTGTCGTAGTGCTTCATCCGCTCCAACTCTTCAGAAAGGGTGATGTTGCTCCAAGTGTCGGCGAAAGCCTGCTTGAGCGCCGTGTTTTTGTCGCCGTTGCCGCAGGAGCGAATCAGATCCTTGAACGGCATGTTGTAGTTCTTGTTGGAGTTGAAGGGCGGATCGATATAGACGAGATCGACGATTCCTTTCGGATGCTCCTCTGCCAACGTTTGCAAGACTTCTAGATTGTCCGCATAGTACAGAGCGTTGTTCATCTCACGGCAGAACTATCTTCGATCTGCTCTACGGTGAAGCATTCGATTCGGTCTTGTGCCTGGAGATCTTGAAAGTTTTCGAAGGCGATCCCGCACTCCGCGCCTTTGGCGACTTCACGCGCATCTTCCTTGAAGCTCTTGAGCTGCTTGACGCGCCCCTCATAGACGGCTTCCTGCTCTTCGCCGCGCAAAACGCGTGCACGCACGCCGCGGCGTATGTTTCCTTCGAGAACGATCGAGCCCGCGATGTTGCCGACCTTTCCGATAGGAAAGACCTGCTTGACCTCCGCCAACCCCATGCGCACCTCGCGCGTCTTGGGCGCGAGCGTCTGCTTGATTCTGCCTTCGACCGCCTCCAAAAGCTCGTACAAGACGGAGAAGAAACGCATCTCGACCTTGAGCCCCTTGGCAAGCGTGTGCGCCTTCGCCGTGGGTTTGGCGTTGAAGCCCAAAACCTGACCGTTCGACGCGGCGGCGAGCGAAATGTCGGATTCGGTGATGTCGCCGACCTCGCCGTGCAAAACCTTGATCTCCGCCCCTGCAAACTCGATGTTTTCCAACGACTGCAAAACAACCTCCAATGTTCCGTGCGCGTCCGCCTTGACGAGAAAAGGAAACTTGCGAATGCTCGCCGCAAGGTCCGCTTGCTCCAGCATCTGCTGTACCGATTCGGGCTGCGTTTGGCTTGCCAAGCTCTTCGCTTGACGTTTCGCCTTGCGCTGTTCAGCACGATGCTCTCCGACCTCACGCGCTCGCGCTTCGTTCGCCACCGTGCGAAAGGCATCTCCTGCTTGAAAATGTCCCTGTAGCCCCGCCACCTGCACCGGCTGCGAGGGCAAGGCCTCAGCACAAGGCTTGCCGTGCTCGTCCAGCAGAGCGCGAATCCGTCCCCAGCGCGCACCCGCCAGCACGATGTCGCCTTTGCGCAACACGCCCTCCTGCAAGAGCAAGCTCGCCAAAACGCCGTGTCCCTTCTCGGTGCGCGATTCGAGAACAATCCCCCGACAAACGCCCTCGCGGCGCGCCGTGATCTCGCCCAAGTCGGCTTGCAACAACACCGCCTCCAGCAGCTTGTCGACGCCTTCGCCCGTCTGCGAGGAGAAAGGCACGCAGAGCACATCGCCCCCCTTGTCTTCGACCAACAGACCGCGCGCTTCGAGCGTGTCCAACACGCCGGGGATATTCGCGCCCGGCAGATCGCACTTGGAAATTCCTACGACCATCGGCGCATTGGCAGCCTTCGCATGGCTGATCGCCTCCAGCGTCTGCGCACGCACGCCGTCGTCCGCCGCCACCACCAGCACGACAAGGTCGGTGGCGTTCGCACCGCGCGCACGCATTAAAGAAAACGCCTCGTGACCGGGCGTATCCAAAAAGGTGACGCTACGACCGTCGGCAAGCGACACGCGCGACGCACCGATGTGCTGCGTGATACCACCCGCCTCCGAACGCGCGACCTGAGATTTTCGCAAATTATCCAAAAGGCTCGTCTTGCCATGGTCGACATGCCCCATCACGACAACGACAGGAGGACGCGGAAAACGCTCGTGCCGTACGCTCCCTTCCTCCTCGAAACGTGTCTCCAAGTCGGAGGCATCGACCCTCTTTGCCTTGTGACCGAACTCGGCAACAACGAGCTCGGCACTGTCGGCGTCCAGAACATCGTGCGCCGCAGCCGTGATCCCCAAGCCCGTCAAGACTCGCAGCACGTCGTCGAGTTGCTCCGCCATGCGATTGGCAAGGTCCGCCACCGCAATAGACGCAGGCACCACAACCTCTCTCCGCACCTTCTCGCCGCTCTTCAACCTCTCGATGATCTGCTCGCGCTGTCTCTCGCGCGCACGTTTGAGCGCAGCTAACGAGCGTCCGCGACGACGCTCGATCTCACGATCCACCTCGTCCAAAGCGTCGCGGATCGTCAGCTTGCCCTTGCGCTTTTCAAAAACAGGCTTGACCTTCTTCAGCGTGTTCTTGCTACCGCCACCGCGTTGTTTCACCGCCTCGCGCACTCTCGGCGAAGGTGCTCTCGCCTTCCCTACCGCCTTTCCCGTCGCTTTTCCCTTGCTCTGCGTCCGTCCCGCCCCCTGGCGGGGAGGACGCGCTGTGCGTTTTCCCTCTTGTTCCTTGCTTACCTTCTCCTCGGCGTTGCGCAACTCGGATTCGCGCGGCGGCGAAGGGGTGGCAGCAACGCCTCTTTCCCCAGCAACGCCCCTTTCCCCAACAACGCCCCTTTCCCTTTGTGTCGCAGGTTGCGTGCGATCGAAGGCAGGTTGCAAAGCCCCTCCTTTCGATTCACCGCCGTCCGCACTACCGCCTGCGCCACTCGACGGGTCGTCGCGCGCCCCCCCCTTGCGAATGCGACGCTCGACCTGAACGGTACGCGTGCGGCGATTGGAAAAGCTCTGCTTGACTTGTCCTGTCTCGAAATTGCGTCCGCCGCGCCGTTTCGAGCCTGATCCTCTGTTGTCTGACATACCCGTAGCCTCCTGTGTTATGCTGCTTGCGTTGTGCTTTTTGCGTTGTGCTGCTTGCGTTGCGCTTCTTGCGTTGATGCTTTCTGCGTTGATGCTTTCTGCGTTGATGAAAGTTCTCGACTCGTCGAGAGGGGGAAGGGCTTGCAACCCTCCGTCGATTCGCATTCGAGGATACGCAAGAGCCTTTCGAAACGATCGATCTCTTGCAACAATCGCTCGCTGAGCCCTGCCGTCGCGCTCGCCCTCTTGTCTCCCACGCCGACATAGACGGCTTCTTCGCGCGCGAACACGCGTCCCAGCGAGAACGCCGAAAAGCGCGCACAGCACACGGGAGCCTCGACGCTTCTGTTCGCCTTGAGGATTTTTCGCCGCTCTTCCGTAGAAGACTGCGGCGTTGTGAGCAGGACTTTCAACTCTCCGCTACGCGCCATGTCCTGACAGCGCCGCGCCCCCGAGAGCGCCGCGCCCGCGCGTCTTGCAAGGGCGAGGAAGGAAAGGCAACGTTGTTCCAGCACGAGCGCGCAGGAGCGAAGAAACTCTTCTGCCGTCGTCTTCGTGCTGTCTCCGTTCTCTGCGCCCTTCCTCTGATTCTGCCTTGCGATCAGCCTTCGTGTTCCGCCGAGCAATGTCTCCTTCTCCAGAGCGAGCCACCATCCCCGCCCCGGCAGTTTTTCGGCAGCGTCCCAACAGAGCCGCTGGTCTGCGTCGTAGACAAAGCGCATAAGGTCGCGTCGATCACGCGTCTCGCGCGAGACGAAACAACGGCGGCGGCGGACACAAGCCGCGCCATCAGCTCTGTCGCGGCTCTGGAGCGAGTGATGTGTCATGACCTTCGTCTGATGCCGCGCTCGCTGCAACGGACAGGGCATCCTCTTGTTGCGTCTGTTCTTGTTGCGTCTGTTCTTGTTGCGTCTGTTCTGCTTGCGTCTGTTCTGCTTGCGCCTGCTCTTCTTGCGTCTGTTCTTCTTGCTTCGGTGCCAAATCTTCTTCTGAGATCCAGCCCAACGCTAGTCGCGCCTGCAAAATCATGTTGCCTACGGCGTCGCTCTGCAACTCCTCGTCCTTGAGGGCTCCCTCTTCTGCGTCCAGCAAGTCTTCGGGCGTCTGCCCTGCAAAGTCGTCGAGCGTACGAATTCCCGCTTCCGCCAGCTTGACGACTCTTGTCAAGTTCAGGTGCGTAAATTCGATCAGCTTTTTTTCGACTTGCAACTCCTTGAGAAGCTTTTTCTGCTCCTTCGTGCGTTTCTCGACGAAGCTCTGCGCACGGCTTTGCAGCTCGTTCGCCAGCGTTTCGTCGAAGCCCTCGATGGCGGTCAGCTCTTCGACGATCACCTCGGCAACCTCGTCGATGCTGGCAAAGCCCTCTGTGATCAGCAGGCGCGCGATCACGTCGTCGACATCGAGCGCGGAGACGAACATGTCGCGCCGTTTCAAAAACTCCTGCTCGCGCCGCTCCGAATCTTGGCTTTCGCTCAACAGATCGATGTCGTACGAAGTGAGTTGGGAAGCCAAGCGCACATTCTGTCCCCTGCGTCCGATGGCTTGCGACAACTGGTCCTCCTCGACGATGACCTCGATCTTCCTTTTCTCCTCGTCGAGGACGACCTTCGTGACCTCGGCGGGCGCGAGAGCGTTGACGACATAGGTTGCAATATCTTCGGAGTGGGGAACGATATCGACCTTTTCGCCCTGCAACTCGCTGACAACCGCCTGCACACGGCTACCGCGCATGCCGACGCAAGCGCCTACGGGATCGATCGACGAGTCCTTGGAGAGGACGCCGACCTTGGCGCGCGAGCCCGGATCGCGTGCGCATCCCATGATTTCGACAACGCCGTCATAAACCTCCGGCACCTCCTGACGGAAGAGCAACACCATCAACTGCGGGTGAGTGCGCGAGAGGAAGATCTGCGGACCTCTGTTGTCGCGTTTGACCTCGTAGATGTAGGAAAGCGTGCGGTCGCCGCGTTTGAGATGCTCGCGCGGGATCAGATGCTCGCGGCGAATGACACCCTCCGCCTCTCCCAAGTCGATGATCAGATTGCCATACTCGATGCGTTTGACGGTGCCGCTTTCTGCCGTGCCGACGCGATCCTTGAACTTCTCATACTGCTGCTCGCGCTCCGCCTCGCGCACCAGCTGGACAATCACATGCTTTGCGATTTGCGTTGCGATGCGTCCGAAATCGTCCGGCGGCGGAAGCTCTTCTTTCACATGTCCTCCAACTTCGACCGAAGCCTCGTGTCTGCGAGCTTCGACTAGCGACACCTCGCCCACCGCCGAAGGCTCGTCCACCACCAGCCGATAGCGATGCAGGAAGATCGCCCCCGTATCACGGTCGATCGCCGCGCGAATGTCGTGCTCGCTGCCGTACTTGCTGCGCCCCGCCTTCTCGACCGCCGACTCCATCGCTTCGAAAACCCTCTCCTTGTCGATGTTCTTCTCGCGCGCGACCGTCTCGGCGATCAACAGCATGTCGGCTCTTTGAAACATCGCTCTCTTCCTAGCGCACGCCGCAGTCCGAAGACTTCGCGCTTCGGGCTTCAGGTTTCGGGTTTCGGGTTTCGGGTTTTGAACTTTCCCCCAAAGCGAAGGTTGCAACAAGCCGCGCCTTCTCCAAGGCTTCGACGGGAATCGACAAGCGTTCTTGCGCTCTCTCTACGACGACATCTCGCCCTTCCATGCCAATGAGGGTGGCACAGAAGCTTCGTGGCCATCGATACTCGTCCTCTCGATCCTTCTCTTGTCGATTATTCTCTTCTCGATCATTTTCTTGCATCTTCTGCTCTTGCATCTTCTGCTCTTGCATCTTCTGCTCTTGCATCTTCCGCTTGTCCAGCAGGAGCACGACCTCAGAGCCTGCAAAACGCTGGAAATCGGACAGCCGCGTCAGCGGTCGCTCGATTCCCGGCGAGCTCACCTCCAGCCTTGTGCCCGACGAGACAAGACCCTCCCCCTCCAGCACAGGCGAGAGGAAGCGAGAAAGCGTGGTGCAATCGGCAACGGTCATCGGAGTTCCATCGTTTCGTTCGGCAACAACCTGCAGTATCGGCGTTTTTCCCTCTGAACGCAAGCGCAGACGCACAAAATCATAGCCCTCGTTCGACACAGGAAGGCGGCAACACTCGAAGACGCGCCGCGAAAGAGCCGCAGAGCGTGTCTTGCCAAAAAATAACTGCTCCACTACGTTCTCACAGCCCTCACAGCCCTCACAGCCCTCACTCGCCCCGACGGCTCGCTCGTGAGCTGCCGCGCGAGGCTCGCAACCTTCGTGAGAATCGGCGACAGAAAACGGAATCACCGCATCATCCTACAACCTTTGCCATCCGAAGACAAGACGCCGCGCTCGTTTTTTCTTGACAAAAATATCCATCAACGCAACAATTCAGAGTGTGTCCTCTCATCGGACATTTGTCTTCTCATTGTCTTCTCCGTTATCTTCTTATTCGAACCTGCTCTTGTGTTCCCTTCCCTCTTGCGTCTTTGGACGCGCACCAAGCCTCGCCGTCGCTCGACAGCTCCCGCCCCCTTCTCTGTGCTCGTCACATCGGCACCCCCGCCCTGGCACATCGCCCTGAAAGAATTGTGGCAAGCGCGCGAGCTCGCGATGATCCTCATCCGAAGAGAACTGACGGTTCAGTACAAACAAACCGTGCTCGGCATCCTGTGGTTCATCTTGCGACCCATGGTGACCGTCGCCATCTTCGCGACGATCTTTCGCTACATCGTGCGTTTTCCGGCAGGAGACATCCCTTACGCCGTTTTCGTCATGAGCGGAATCGTGCCGTGGCTGTACTTTTCCGACGCGCTACAGAAAGGAATGAATTGTCTCCAAGGCAACGCCCATATCATCACCCGCATATACTTTCCCCGCATCTTGTTGCCGATCAGCATTCTCATCGCGCCTCTGGCAGACTTGACCGTAGGCATCGTCGCGCTCGTGTTGGTCATGCTTCTGTACGGAATCACGCCGCCGCCGCACATTGTTTTTCTGCCTTGCTTTTTCTTGCTGATCTATTTGTTCGCCTTGGGCCTTTCGTTGTGCGTCGCAGGACCTCAAGCCATCTTTCGAGACATCGGCATCCTCTTCGGATTCGCGCTGCTCATGTGGATGTACTTGACCCCTGTCATCTACCCCTTGAGCATCTTGCCTCCCTTCTTGAAGAGCCTTCTCATCTACAACCCCTTGACAGGAATCGTGCAAAGCATGCGCTGGGCCATTGTCGGATACGGCGAACTCCCCGTGCATGCACTCGGCGTCTCCGTTGTCGCCACCGCCCTGTTGTTGTTCGTCGGCATGAACCTCTTTGCCCGTCTGGAAACAAACTACATCGATCAAGTATAAGGAATACCCTTCTATGCGGCATGTCATCACAGCGACAAGACTGAGCAAGATCTACAACATCCATGTTGACAGAGCGTTCCGCACCTTTCGCGATACGATCGCAGATTTCTTTACCAACACGCCGAAGGATATTCTCGTTCAAAAATTTTGGGCGCTGAAGGACGTCTCCTTTACGATCGATCGCGGAGAATGTGTCGGCATCGTCGGACGCAATGGGGCAGGAAAATCAACCCTCTTGAAAATCCTCTCGCGCGTGACGCGCCCAACCTCAGGGCAAGTCCTCTTGCAAGGAAGGGTCGCTTCCCTGCTCGAACTCGGCACGGGCTTCCACCCCGAGCTCACGGGACGCGAAAACATCTTTCTCAACGCGACGATCCTCGGCGAAGACAAGGCAAGCATCCGACGCAAAATAGACGCCATCATCGATTTTGCAGGAATCGAAGAATTTATCGATTCTCCCATCAAACGTTATTCCTCAGGCATGCAAACGCGCTTGGGCTTCGCCATCGCTTCGCATGTCGACGGAGAAATTCTGATCATCGACGAAGTCATTTCTACGGGAGACTTCGATTTTCGTGAAAAATGTACGCGAAAAATCCGCGAGATCTCCAAAAGCGGACGAACCATCTTGCTCGTCAGCCACAACAACGATTCCATCACAGAGATCTGCTCGCGCGTCCTGCATATCTCGCAGGGGCAGCTGGTGCAAGACACGAGGGATGTGCCTCAAGCGCTTGCCACCTATCTCGATACGCCCGTAGCTCCGCTCAACAAAGTTTGAGCTGAAACGCGACAAGGCGCGACAAGCGTTGACATTAGAGCGGCTTGAGAACTTTCTTCGCCTCTTGCTTCTTCGCCTCTTGCTTCTTCGCCTCTTGCAAGGTTTTGTCGGCGGCGCGCAGTAGCATTCCCAAGTCGCTTGTGACACTCACGAAGTCTGCCCCTGTCGCCACGAAGGGCTCCAACGCATCGACGCCCGGCGAGAGGATGCCCGTATGACAAGGAGAGTTGCTTTGCAGGCTTGCGATCGCCTTACCGATGGTCTCCACAACTCGAGGATGGGCGGGCTGTCCCAACAATCCCATGTCCGCCGAGAGGTCCGTAGGACCGAAGAAGACGGCATCGACCCCCCCTGTCTCTGCGATCGCCTCTAGATTGCCCAGAGCCTCTTGTGTTTCGATTTGCACGATCAGAAAGGGATTGGCTTGGGGGAAGTATGTCTTGTTGTCGCGTCCGTAATGCGAGGCGCGAATCCCTGAGGCGGCACCGCGAATGCCGCGCGGAGGATAGTGGACAGCGCGGACGGCTTCGCGCGCTTCTTGGGCAGAATTGACCATCGGCACCATGATGTTTTCCGCCCCGATATCAAGAACTCGTTTAAGCAGGACGGCATCGTTCCACGCAACCCGAACGAGGGGAAAGGTCGGCGAGGCTTCGAGGATGCGCAACTCGTAAAGACAGGTGGCAAGATCGCGCGGCGCGTGTTCGCAATCGAGCAACATCCAGTCGAAGCCCGCTTGCGAAAGTGCTTCGACGACAGTCGGGCTGCAAGAGGAAGCCCAAACGCCAAAAGAAATTGTTTGCAGAGAGGTCGCTTTGTTCTGCAACAAGTGGTCGCGGAAAGAGGAGGAAGGCATAGCGATTCGACAAGAAGGTTTCGAGGACATGTTTCGAGGACATGTTGTTTGCAACAGGAGGTTAGCATAGAACGGGTTGCGATTGTTCCCGCTTCTCAACAGCCTTAATCTTGTTGCTTTCTCGGCTTTTCGCACTAGCATGGAGCCATGTCCTCCTCTGCTCCCTCTTCTGCTCCCTCTTCCGCTCCCTCTTCGTCGCTCGCCTCTTCGTCGCTCGCCTCTTCGCGCTCGTCTGTGCGCTGGACAAAAGACCCCGAAACAAAGAATCCCTTGACAAAAGATCTCTGGCGAAAGGATGCGTGGCGAAATCTGCCACGACTGCAAATGCCCGAATACCCCGACGCAGCAGCTCTTCGCTCCGTCGAACACAACCTTGAACAACTCCCCCCCCTCGTCTTCGCCGGCGAAGCGCGAGCGCTGGAGCGACGACTCGCCCAAGCCACCGAAGGCAAAGGCTTCGTCCTCCAAGGCGGCGACTGCGCCGAATCGTTTGCTCAATACTCTGCCGAAAGCATCCGCGACCTTCTCAAGGTCATGCTGGAGATGGCGGTCGTGCTGACTTTCTCCGCAACTTGCCCCGTCGTCAAAATCGGAAGGGTGGCAGGGCAGTTTGCCAAACCTCGCTCTGCCCCCACAGAAATCCACTCTGGACAGGAAATTCCCAGCTACAGAGGCGATTCGATCAACGACCTCGCCCCAAACGCCGCGGCGCGTACCCCCGATCCCCAGCGCATGATTCAAGCCTACCACCAGTCGTCGGGAACGCTCAACCTGCTTCGAGCCTTCACTCAAGGGGGGTTCGCCGACCTGCACAAGGTCCACCAATGGACGCACAACTTCGTCAAAGAGAGCCAAGCTCACATCGCCTACCGCGACATTGCGCAACGCATCACCGAAGCGATCGCCTTCATGGAAGCCTGCGGCATCACCTCGCAAGCCGTCGCCCAAGTGCGCGAGACCGACTTCTACACAAGCCACGAAGCCCTCCTTCTCCACTACGAAGAAGCTCTCACAAGGAAAGACAGCCTCAACGGCGAATACTACGATTGCTCCGCTCACCTGCTGTGGCTCGGCGAGCGCACGCGATCCCCCGCAGGAGCGCACGCCGAGTTCCTGCGCGGCGTCCATAATCCGCTCGGCGTCAAATGCAGCGCAGACGCCAAGCACGACGAGCTCCTGCAACTTCTCGATCTGCTCAACCCGCACAATCGAGCCGGACGCATCTCCCTCATCGTGCGCATGGGCGCAGAAAACATCTCTTCCGCCCTCCCCCCTCTGCTGCGCCGTCTCACAAAAGAAGGGCGCAACATCCTGTGGATCTGCGATCCGATGCACGGCAACACCGTTCGAGCCGCCAACGGATACAAGACGCGCTCGTTCCAAACGATCATGCACGAGATCGAAACCTTCTTCGCCGTCCATCGTTCCGAGGGAACTTGGCCCGGCGGAATCCATCTGGAAATGACAGGAGACTCGGTGACCGAATGCATCGGCGGCGCGCGCGCGCTCAAGGAGGCGAACCTGGCAGACCGCTATCACACACACTGCGACCCCCGTCTCAACGCCGAGCAGGCGCTGGAGGTAGGTTTTCTCGTCGCCGACTTGCTTGCCAAGCATCAAAAGCCGCACGCAGAGACCGCCAAGCAAGCTGCCAAGTAAGCTGCCAAATAAGCTGCCAAGCGAGTTACCAAGCGAGACACAGCCTGACACAACCCGACATATGGGGGGAGACAAGACACAACAAGGCAGCGAAGCCTCTCGAAAGGCGAAGTTTGCCGAAGCGCTCTCGCCTACAGACGAAAGCACGCTCGAAGGCTGGAGCGATTCCTACTTCCTGCGAACGCGCCAAGTCGTCCAAAAGTACGGCGATACCCGCGCAACATACGCCCTCTTCATGCGGAGACCCGTCTTGTGCGCCGTCTCCTTGGCGCTCGCGTGGCTCGAGCGCGTCGCAGAGCAGCGAGGTGAAAACATCGTCATCAGACGACGTTTCCACGAAGGCGACTGGGCAGGGGCAGGAGAAACCCTATGCTACATCGAAGGCTCTTACGCCTTCCTCGTGCCGCTGGAGACGCTGTTGCTGCAAAAAATCGGGTTCTGCTCGGTGGTCGCCAACAACGCCTTCGAGCTTTGCACAACCTTGCCGCGCGTAGCCTTCCTCGCCATGGAGGCACGCCATTGCGCAGGCATCGAGATGACAGAGATGGCGGCGTACGGCGCTTCTGTAGGCTCTCGAAGGGCTGTCGAAGAAAAAAAGGCACGAGGGTTTGTCGGTTGTGCTGCGCATGCGACCGCTCATTTTTTCTCGCAACGTGAGGGAGCAGGCACCATGCCGCACGGGCTGATCGGCTACGCTGGCTCGACCTTGCGTGCTGCCGAGATGTTTGCAGAAACTTTTCCTCGACAGAAGCTTGTTGTCCTCGTCGACTACTTCGGGCGTGAGATCACGGATGCGCTGGAGGTGTGCGCGCGCTTTCGAGAGCGCGCGGCGAAGGGAGAGCTAGCCGTGCGGCTGGATACGCATGGAGGGCGTTTCGTCGAGGGGTTGGATACGGCGAAGAGTTATGCCGTTTTGGAAAGGCATGCACCGCGATCGTTGCGCGGGTATCGCAGCGAGGCGGAGTTGAAGCACTTGATCGGAACGGGCGTATCGGCGGCGGCGGTTTGGCATGCGCGCGAGCAGCTGGACGGGGCGGGTTTCGGAGAGGTGGGGGTTGTAGCCTCCAGTGGTTTTACGACGGAGAAGTGTGCAGCCTTCGCCTTGGCGGAGGCGCCGGTGGAGACGATCGGGACGGGTTCGTACTTGCCTGAGAAATGGAGCGAGACGCAAGCAACGGCGGATATCGTGCGCTACGACGGGGAGGAGCGCGTCAAGCTGGGACGCGAGTTCCTGCTACCCTCCTCGAAAAAAACCGACGGCTAGAGACATTGGCTAGAAGCATTAGCTAGAGACAGCAGCTAGAGATATCAGCTAGAGACATTCCTCTTCTTCTTCCAGAAGCCCGACCTTTTGGATGATTGTTTTGTCGGCTTCCGTCAGTTCGTCGCGGCTAATGTTTTTTTCTGTTTTGTTGCGTCTTTTCCGCGCGTCCTTGTCTCCTCGTGCTGCCGAGACTGCAAACCAAATATAAGCTTTCGGGTGGTTCTGGATTCTTCCTTCTCCTTTCTCATAGGCGCGTCCCAAGTAGTACTGAGCTTCGGCGATTCCTTGCTCGGCTGCCCTTTCGAACCAGTCGGCAGCTTTTTTAGGATTCTCCTTGACCCTTTTGCCTTTCCAATTGACCAATCCTAAGACATGCTCGGCGTAGCAGTGCTGTTGCTCGGCTGCT
>JABACB010000249.1 GCA_014237925.1 Alphaproteobacteria bacterium | reverse complement strand
TATTTCGGCGACAAGTTTAAACTTTATACTCACCGATGATTTTACCCGTAGCAGCGGTTCTTTTGCGGGTTTTAATAACTTTAGTAATCTAACTGTTTCCACAGAAGGTACATTTACTAATAATGATACCATAAACCTAGCTGGCGATCTTGAAATCAAAACAAATAGCTTTACTAATACTGGAAGGGTGGTTGCAGATACATTCAATCTTTCTGGAGCTGGTGATTTTGATTATGCTAATAGAGGAACTATAACTGCTAATGCTTTCAATCTCACTGTAGACGGTAATTTCAGCAATAACGACGCAAACAGTAATTTTACTTGGGGCGACAACTACAGTCTTAATGTATCAGGTAATGCTGATATTACTACAAATAATTACAATCAATCTGGTGCTATAGATGTTGCTGGGACTTTGACTGTTAATGCAAATAATTATACCTACAATCGTCCAAACGATGATTTTATTTGGAGAACATACGATAGTCTTACAGTTTCAGGAGACGCTAATATTACCGCAGCTGAGTTTGAGAATAGTGGAAATATCACTGCTGATACTCTCAATCTTTCTCTAGCTGGTGATTTTGATTATGCTACTGATTTTTTAGACACTGGAACTACCACCGCTGAAAATTTAAACTTTACCGCCAGAAATGGTGTTTTTACTAATGATACTACAATAGACCTAGCTGGTAATCTTGGAATCAC
>JABACB010000248.1 GCA_014237925.1 Alphaproteobacteria bacterium | reverse complement strand
GCTGTCGGCAGCATCCGTTGCCAAATACGGGTGGCTCTCGCTACCGTTCTCTCGCGGTGGCACGACGAGCAAGCTCGTAGAGATTTCCGTATCGATACCATAGGAATCACGCGTGTAGAAGGTATAGCTTGAAGGGTCGCTTGTGAATTCTATAACATTGAGCGTGTAGATGTCCTTGCTCACCGTGAGCGTTACCACCTCGCCGCGTCCCTCGTCGGCGCGAACGAAAGTGTAGGTCGCGCCCGCATATTGGTTGTTGCTTCCCCCCAAGAAGACGATCTTACCGCCATCATCGACAATGGTAGATTTACCAAGTATTCCTGTCCCCCTCCTTCCACTATATGGAATGAATTGATAAGTGTCTACGCCCGCACCACCCTCCAGGCGGTCGTTGCCATTTCTTCCTCCAAGAAGATTGGCATTGTCATCACCCGTAAGCCAGTCGTCGTAATACGATCCAACGATATTTTCAATGTCGATGAGGGTATCGCCCACGGCTTCGTTACCGTTGGCTGTAAAGCCAAAGCTGTTCGCCTCGAAGTCTTGTTGCTCTCCTGTATTAGAAAGATCAATCCTGACACCTTTATCACTATAAAAATAGCCAGCAAGGTCTACTCCCTGACCACCATCGATGATATCAGCACCCTGTCCGCCGACGAGATAGTCGTCGCCCGCACCTCCGCGCAGAGTGCTGGCATCGTCGTTGCCG
>JABACB010000247.1 GCA_014237925.1 Alphaproteobacteria bacterium | reverse complement strand
TACCAGCACACTTTTAGGGTGCGTGTCCTCACGAGTAGTTTTACTGAAAAGTCATTCTCCAATAGGTTTTGTTTTTTACACTAACTACGGTAGTGCAAAGGCGCAAGATTTGGATGAAAATCCCTATGCAACTCTACTGTTTCATTGGCAAGCTTTAGGACGCCAAGTTCGCGTTGCAGGTTCTGTGTTACGCATTAACAAAACAGATTCTGATGCGTATTTTGCTAAGCGTTCTACTTCGGCTAAAATGAGTGCATGGGCGTCGCAGCAATCTCGCGTTTTGCCTTCACGCGAGGCTTTAGAAGATGATGTTGCTTCTATTGCGCAGCGTTTCGGAGAGAAAAAAATCCCGCGCCCTAATTTTTGGGGAGGTTTTTCTCTCAAACCTAAACGTTATGAATTTTGGCAATGTTCGGATGAATCGAGAATGCACGATAGGTTTATGTTTGAAGAAGATAAGAACAAAAGCTTCTCTTGTTGCAGGCTTTATCCGTAGTAGATATTGAAAAGTTTATTGACAGGTTTTTTATGGGTTGTATTGTGCTTTGATAGTGGGCCCGTAGCTCAGTTGGTAGAGCAACTGACTTTTAGTTATGGGAGCCCCGCTTGGAAACGAGTGGGTGAACAGGCGTCAAATTCGGGGAACCCTATAAAGCGGCTTTTGTCGCTTATTGGTAATCCCGAGCCAAGCTCATATTGCGGGGATATG
>JABACB010000246.1 GCA_014237925.1 Alphaproteobacteria bacterium | reverse complement strand
CATGTAAAAGAAACGTTTTACATAAGATAAGTGAACGATATATAATGACGCATATTAGGGCAATCGTGTGAGCAGAGCATGAAAAGAAGGCTGTATTTATGATGGATGTAATAGAAGAGATTATCAAATTTAGAAAGGATTTAGATGATGCAAAAAAAGAGATCAAAGGTATAAGCGGAAAAAATAAAAAATCTGCACCTGCGAAAAAAACAAAACCAGCCAAAGTCGCACCTACTTCAAAATCTGCATCAAAAAAGAAGCCACAGGTAGTAAAAAAATCAAAGCCTGCTCCAAAGAAAAAACCATCACAAGTGAAAAAAACAAAACCAATTTCTAATGCTAATAAATCTGTGCCAAAAAAATCAGCACCAAAGAAAAATTCAAAACCTGTTTTGAAAAAACCCCTCAAAGTAAAAAAAGCAGCCAGTAAAAAACCAGTTGATAAAAAACCAGCAAAGCCCCAGGATGTACCTGCAAAGGGAAAGAAACAACCAGTTGATAAAAAATCTACAAAGCCTCAGGATGCACCTGTAAAGGGAAAAAAACCTACAAAGAAAGGCGCCAAGCTTGATGAGAAAATAAAAGAAGAGCCAGAAGAGGAGAAAATTCAGACACTCGAGGAGCAGATAGAAAAAGAGATGAGTGAAGATGAGATTAAAAATCTTGAAATTGAAAAAGCAAACATGGAAAAAGTTACCTATAGGGTCTGT
>JABACB010000245.1 GCA_014237925.1 Alphaproteobacteria bacterium | reverse complement strand
ATTTTGTAGATTGGTGACCTGGCTTGAGTGATGCAGAAGGCGCCCAGGGTTGTGTATTGAAGACGAATTTTGTAGATTGGTGACCCAAAAACCTCCGGTGTCATGCCCAATTCCGTTGTGTATTGAAGACGAATTTTGTAGATTGGTGACAAATCATAAGGCGGATCTAAATACACAAACGTTGTGTATTGAAGACGAATTTTGTAGATTGGTGACACTGCCTTCCACTAAATCTCCCACTATCTCGTTGTGTATTGAAGACGAATTTTGTAGATTGGTGACATAAAAACCACAGTCATTACACTTGCTGTCGTTATGTATTGAAGACGAATTTTGTAGATTGGTGACGTATACCGCCAGAGCTGTAAAAACAATCCTGTTGTGTATTGAAGACGAATTTTGTAGATTGGTGACGAAAATGCGTTTAGCTAGGCTTACATACACGTTGTGTATTGAAGACGAATTTTGTAGATTGGTGACTAAGAATTATAGCAGGAATACAGATATATCGTTGTGTATTGAAGACGAATTTTGTAGATTGGTGACGTTTTTACAGCTCTGGCGGTATACCTTCCGGTTGTGTATTGAAGACGAATTTTGTAGATTGGTGACACTGAGCATGCCTACGAACCAATAAATTTTGTTGTGTATTGAAGACGAATTTTGTAGATTGGTGACGAAATTTTTAACCACTTCCCATCTCCTGCTGTTGTGT
>JABACB010000244.1 GCA_014237925.1 Alphaproteobacteria bacterium | reverse complement strand
ATTGAGTGTAATTATTCGTAGTAATATCAGCATTCCCTGATACAACAAGGCTATCATTTGCGTTCCAAGTAAAATCACTGGCTGAGTCGTTATTGCTAAAGTCACCGCCCACTTGGAGATTGATAGTATTAGTAGTGATGCTTCCATTACCTAGATAATCAGCAAGATAATCAAAATCACCAGCTACAGAAATAGAAAAAGTAGCTGCATCAATCTCTCCTCCGCTATTGGCAAAAGTATTAGCGGTAATATTAAGACTATCGGTAACAGTAATAGTTCCGCTATTAGCAAAATTAGCTACATCAATAGAAGCCTCTCCTGAAACTGTAAGTATATCATTCACGCCCAAAATGAAATCATTAGCCGAGTCGTTATAGCTAAAGTCACCGCCTATATTGAAATTGTAAGCATTAGCAGTGATAGTTCCCTCATAATTAAAATCACCCGCTAGAGAAAGAGCTAATGCATCTGAAATTAGTACTCCTCCGCTATTATCAAAGCTATTTGCGGTGATTGTAAGATTGCCATCTAGGTCTATAGTATCATTATTAGTAAATGCACCGTCTGTGGTAATAACTAAATTGCCAGTTAGGTCTATAGCAGAATTATTAGTAAATGCACCGTCCGTGGAAACAGTTAGATTATTAAAGTTAGTAAAACCAGTAAAAGAATCGCTTTCATGGGTGAAATCAGCGGTGAGGATAAAGTTTAAACTA
>JABACB010000243.1 GCA_014237925.1 Alphaproteobacteria bacterium | reverse complement strand
GTGAGCCCACGACATCCTCGATATCCGTTATCGTGTCGCCAACAGCCTCGTTGTTGTTGGCGGTAAAACCATGCGTTCCGTCAAAGTCCTCTTGCTCTCTTATATTGAGGTCAACTTTTACACCCTCGCCAGCATTTTCATAGAGAGCTGTGTCATCGCCCGTTCCCCCCGCAAGCGTGTCGTCGCCGCGTCCGCCTTCCAAGATATCGTTATCGTCTCCGCCTTCCAAGATGTCGTTACCGCGTCCGCCTTCCAAGATATCGTTACCTTCGTCGCCTCTGAGCGTGTCGTCGTCGCGGCCGCCTTTCAAGATATCGTTATCTTCGCCTCCTTCCAAGATGTCGTTACCTTCGCCGCCTTCCAAGATGTCGTTACCGCGGCCGCCTTCGAGTTTGTTGGGGTCGTCGTCGCCCGTGAGCTTGTCGCCGTGTTCGGTGCCGATGACATTTTCAAAGTTGGAAATAATATCTCGCACGGCTCCAACAGGGTCGTTTTGAGTTTCGTCGTAGTCGTTCGCTGTCTCGTCTTCCAAGTCGACGGCGACCCCTGCACTCTCGCCCTCGTAAGAGAGGGTGTCTGTGTCGCCGCCGCCGTCGAGCGTATCTACGCCCGCGCCGCCGTAAAGGGTGTCGTCTCCTGCGCCGCCGTCCAACTTGTCGTTTCCTTCTTCGCCTCTGAGCGTATCTTCGCCCCTGCCGCCTTGCAAGATGTTGGACTG
>JABACB010000242.1 GCA_014237925.1 Alphaproteobacteria bacterium | reverse complement strand
AAACGCGATTGTTATAGTATCGCCTGCCTTTGCATAGCTGTCATTTAGGGCATTATTGCTACTCACCGCTAGGTTTGTAACAGGAATTGGGTCATAGTCTATCACAGTTACTGTACGATTTACACTAGCACCAAGATTTCCTACAATATCACTTTGTGCAGTGTACGTGTATATGACAGTAGAGCCTACATTACTGGTATCAAGATTACCAGTTGTTGTTACAGTATAACTTGGAGTATATTCAGGATCACCATCAGTTACAATGGCACCAGGAATGATTGGGTTTGTAGTGTCTGCAAGTACAGAATGGAATGCACTTCCGATAAGATCTATTCTAGGTCCAATAGTATCTACAAATATGCTTGCAGGAAAAATATCCTCTGTTACAAACAATCCTACACCCTGATTGTCTGTAAGAGTTATTGTAAATTTGGCATAATCTTCTACTGGGTCAGAGGGGATAGTTAACACAGCATCATATGATGCATCATCTATGGTTACAGATGGATTCTTTGGAGGGATTATGAACTGGGGCGTATCAGATGCTATCGCATTGTTTGTTGTAAATCTAAATGTCAATGTATCGCCAGCTTTAGCGTATTCAGGATTTGGATTGGAGTTATTAAACGATGTAGAGGGTGTTATACTCATAATTTGAACGTCATTATCATCCTCAGCTGCCACCAAGGCATACGTTGATGAGTCTATGGTGGTGGTG
>JABACB010000241.1 GCA_014237925.1 Alphaproteobacteria bacterium | reverse complement strand
TCAGGGAGAGAATCTGGGGCGGACAAGTGGCTGCATCCAGACTTGGTGGGATTGCAAGATGTACAGGAAGATTTTGAAAACCCTAAAACAATAAGTCTTATGAATAGTTTGGGACAAAAACGATTAAAATTTTGGTCTTTCGAAGTAAAACAAAAAATTAATAGAAGCAATCTACGTGAAGCCTTCTTTCAAACTGTCGCCAATTCTTTTTGGGCAAACTTTGCCTACCTTGTCGCAGCAGAACTCATCGGCAGTGACACAGAGAAGGAACTACGTTGGCTTGCCAATCTCCACGGCGTGGGGTTTATCCATCTCAACAGTGGAGAACCTTCGGAAAGTGATATAATTATTCCTGCCAAAGAACGTGAAGAGGTCGATTGGAATATGTTTTATCGTTTGGTCGAAAGTAATGAAAAATATAAAAAAAATTATCTGGATATAGCAAACGGAATTGTTGACGCTAAAACCACAAAAAAACTTAATCCTGAAGATTGGAAGATTGATGTTATTAAAGATCGATAGTAATTTTTTCTGTCTATATGGTTCTGTTTCCAAGAAAACAGTGTTTTATCTTACCAAATTTTTTTTGAGGCTTGTGTATTTTGATGGACGGAAACACAAAACAGCAACCCAAAATAACCGATATTTTTATCTATCACGCCAGTTGCAAGTCTTGCGCATGTCTGTTGCGTGAGCGCGTGCTATTAAAAAAGCACAAG
>JABACB010000240.1 GCA_014237925.1 Alphaproteobacteria bacterium | reverse complement strand
TCGGAGGACGTGGATTGAAACGGCGCCCGCCCCAGACGGTACACCGAAGCTGATAGACACAACGTCCTCTTCGGAGGACGTGGATTGAAACCAAATATACTGGATTGTTTTGAAATTCTAGGGCTAGACACAACGTCCTCTTCGGAGGACGTGGATTGAAACGATTTCTAATGCTCCACTGTCCACAGTTGTATTATAGACACAACGTCCTCTTCGGAGGACGTGGATTGAAACAAAGCTGTAGCACAAAACATTCCTGACCTAATCATGACACAACGTCCTCTTCGGAGGACGTGGATTGAAACAGAGGTAGTTACGCCTAGAAGCTGCTCGTGGGAAGTGACACAACGTCCTCTTCGGAGGACGTGGATTGAAACACGCAACATATTACCGAGATGTAGTTGATGGTAGAGACACAACGTCCTCTTCGGAGGACGTGGATTGAAACTCCGAGTATGTCGGTGATCCATTCGAGCATAGAAATGACACAACGTCCTCTTCGGAGGACGTGGATTGAAACTGACAAGGCGGTTAGCAATAATATCTGTTTTATCAGACACAACGTCCTCTTCGGAGGACGTGGATTGAAACGGGGTATTTGCCATGTGGTTTGAAAATGAATGTGGACACAACGTCCTCTTCGGAGGACGTGGATTGAAACAAAGCAATCCGTGAAGTAGCTGAGCCAGGAAAAATAGACACAACGTCCTCTTCGGAGG
>JABACB010000023.1 GCA_014237925.1 Alphaproteobacteria bacterium | reverse complement strand
CCCCCTTCATCCTGCGTTCGCAATCCAGCCCCTCGCCCAACAATCGCAACAATCTGTCTCCCCCCCTAATTTTGTCCCCCCCCCATCGCCGCACCTGCTCGCCCAGCCTGTCCCGATAGGCAAACATCACAAAAGGACGCCAGCGCGCAATCTCCCCACGCAGCCTCGCTCCGTCACCCCCGCTGCGCTCGCTCAAGCGCATCAAACACTCGATGTGACGCATCACCGAGCGCACCAACGCGATGCCCGCAACCTGCGAGACACGCAATCGCTCCAAACCCCGCAAACACGCACCGCTCTCTCCGTCAAAGGCAGCGTACAACACCTCGCCAATTCTCGCCTCGCGCCAATCGCCCAACACATTCCACACGGAAGAATCCACAACCCCGCCCTCGCCGTAGTACAACACAACCTTCTCTATCTCACGCTGTGCCGCCATCCTGTCGCGACACAAAGCCTCTCCCAGCGCCGCCAGCATCCCCTCGTCAGCGCGAACGCCGCCCTCCTCCAAAAGTCCGCGCAGCATAGGCACGATGTCCGAACCCCGCTCCTCGTAACAGGCGAAGGTCGCTCCCTCCGCCTCGAACAGCTTGCATAACGCCGAATCCTTGCGAATCGCCCCTGCTCGCACCACGAGAAAGCTCTCATCAGAAGATGTGCTCGGGGAGACTTTCGAAGAGCTTTTTTGCGAAGAGCTTTTTTGCGCCAAAGCCTCCAAGCCGTCGGCAAAAACGCTGCGGGCATCGAAGCGCTCGCTGCCGTGAGCCTCCACCACCACGATCCTCACTCCGCCAAACAGCGACGCAGAGCCAAGGACATCGCGCAACTTCTTCCCTCCCTTCGTCAGAGACTCCAACGCCAAGCGCACGACACCCTCGCTCGAAGTCCCTCTCCCTTGCTCGCCTTCCCCCTCGCTGCTTGCAAGCGCCTCCACGACACGCCGCTCGTAATAGCGCGAACAACCCTCGTTCGGTCCATACAGCAGCAACGCGCGCGGAAAAGACGACCTGCCCGAAGAGACGCACTTGGACAAACACGATTCTAACGCCGCGCGCTTTAAGATCATGGCAAGAAGGTCATGGCAAAATTATGGCAAAATCATGGAACAGGCGAATCCTTCTTGAGCGCACGCTCCTTAGACGCTTGCATGAAAAAATACAGCCGCAGCCGCACCAGCATCTCGTCGGCAACAAGCGCCAGCACATGACGCAAGGCCTCTTCCTCTGCATCGCGCCGCGCCAAAAATTCTGATCTCACCGTGTAGTTGCTGCGCAGGGCGACACTTCCGCTCAACAGAACCTTCCACTCCTTATTCTTCTTGTCAGCTTTCTTGTCGCGGAGCGTAAACCTAGCTGTCGCACGCATCTCGCCTACGATGCGTGCTCGTCCGAAATCGCGCTCGTTGTTCTTCACAGTAAGCGACACGGAAAGCTCGTGCGTCTTACGGAGGTTCCTGCCCGCCGTTGTCAGCCTTTCCTCCAGCAATGCGCGCAACATCTGTCCCCGCCTCTCGGCGATGGGCGCGATGCCGACATGACGCAAGTCGGTTGCGGAGGTCTCAAGGTCGGTCTTCTGATACGAAGGGACGGGCGAAAGGCAGCCCGCGACGAACAACGACAGCAACAAACCCGCCGTTCGAAAAACACGACGCCTCTTTCCAAACGCAACAAACGGCGCGACAACATTCAGGCGCGTCATTTCAACCCGTCGCTTCGATTCTGTTGGAGACTGTCATGTCGAGCGTTGCGCTGGTTCGTCCGGCTCCCGCGTTTTTTCGACGAGAATGTTGACGATCTTGTTCGGCACAAAAACAATTTGGCGTATGGCTCCTCCTGCCAAAGCCCGCTGCACATTGTCCTCGCTCAAGGCTACCTGCTCCGCCTGCTCTCGTGCGCAGTTGTCGGGCAGGCAGACGGTGGCACGCAGCTTGCCGTTGACTTGAACCGCCATCGTGATCTCCTCCTCGTGCGCTTGCGTTGCATCGAACGCAGGCCAGCGCTCTTCCGAGAGAAGAGTCGTCTCTTCTCGTCGTTGCCAAATCTCTTCCGTGATGTGAGGAACGAAGGGATGCAACAAGCGCAACAATGCGTCGAAGGCAAACGTGCGCTGCTTTTCGGCAAGATCGCTTTCTTCTCGACAAGCCTCGATCGCGTTTGCAAGCTTGCGCATGTGAGCGATCGCGCGATTGAACCGCAGCTGTTCGATGTCGGCGGTCGTCTCGCGGATCGCTTGGTGGGTTGCTCGACAGAGCGCTTGCGGCGTGATGCGTTTGGCGACAAACAAGGCTTGGGTTTCTTTTGTGTCTTCTGGGCGCCTGTCTTCTGGGTGAGATGGGTGAGTTCGTGTACTTTCTTTCGCTGGGATCGAGGCATTTTTTTTGTCTTCCGCTCTTTTGTTTTCTGCTCTTCTGTTTTCCGCCATGCGCCAGAGTTTTTGCATAAAACGTGCTGCGCCCTCGATTCCTGCAAAGCTCCATTCAAGGTCGCGCTCCGGCGGCGAGTCGGAGAGCATGAACAGGCGCGCCGTGTCCGCGCCGTACTGCAAGATCACCTGTTGCGGATCGACGATGTTTTTCTTCGACTTGCTCATCTTCTCGCTGCGTCCGCGCACGACCTTTGCCCCCGTTTTCTTGACGGTCCACGCCTCGTGCGTCTTCTCGTTGCCTTTGTCCTTACCCTTGTCCTTATCTTTGTCCTTACCTTTGTCCTTGTTCTGCCAAACGGCATCGGGAAAGAGGTAGGCACCCGTCGCCTCGTCGCGGAAGGTGGCATGGCAGACCATGCCTTGCGTAAACAATCCGCCGAAAGGCTCGACGAGGTTTTTCAAGTGACCGCAGTCTTTGAGCGCGCGCGTGAAAAAACGCGCGTAGAGCAAGTGCAGAATCGCATGCTCGATGCCGCCGATGTACTGGTCGACGGGCAACCATTCTTGCGCCTCGTCGGAGACAACCCTGTCGTCGTTGCGCGGATCGCAAAAGCGCAAAAAATACCACGAGGATTCGACGAAGGTGTCGAAGGTGTTGGTGTCGCGTTCGGCATTCGCGCCGCAGGCGGGACAAGGGGTGCTGCGCCAAGCCTCGTGATGCTCCAAAGGGTTGCCTGGTTGGTCGAAGCTCACCTCTTCGGGCAGGGTGATCGGCAGCTCGGCGCGCGCCACCGGCACGATGCCGCAGTGTGAGCAATGGACGACGGGAATCGGACAGCCCCAGTAACGCTGTCGTGAGATGCCCCAGTCGCGCAGGCGCCAAGTCGTCTTTTTTCTGCCCAAAGATTTTTCTTGCAAACGCTCTGTCGCGCGCACGATGGCGTCGGCGATCTTCAGCCCGTCCAAGAAACGAGAGTTGATCATGCGCCCCTCACCGGTCCATGCCGTCTCGGTGATGGCGAAGGAGTCTTCTTCCGCGTCTTCAGGCAGGACGACGGGCTTGACCGTCAAGCCGTGTTGGCGGGCGAAATCCAAGTCGCGTTGGTCGTGCGCGGGGCAGCCGAAGATCGCTCCCGTGCCATACTCCATCAGCACATAGTCGCAGACGAACAACGGCAGCGTCAGATTTTCGTCGAAGGGGTGGAGCAGACGCAGGCTCGTGTCGATGCCGCTCTTGTCCTCCTTGTCCTCTTTGTTGCCCTGTTTGTTGCTCTTTTTGTTGCCCTTTTTGTTGCTTTTGTCGAAGTCTCCTTGTTGCTGCGTCTTGCGGTTCGCCTGCTCAATGTAAGATTTGAGCGCGGGACGGCTTTTCGCCAAGGCTTCGCTCAAGGGATGGTTCGGCGAGATGGCGCAGAAGGTTGCGCCGAAGAGCGTATCGGGACGCGTCGAGAAGACTCGCAACCTGTCCATTGATATTTCTGGCGATATTTCCGCAGGCAAGGTTTCCTCGTTTTTTTGGATGCGAAAGTCGACGAGGCAGCCCTCGGATCTTCCTATCCAGTTTCGTTGCATAGTTTTGACCTTCTCCGGCCATTGCGGCATGCGAGAAAGCTCTTCGAGCAGCTGAGGTGCGTAGTCGGTAATTTTGAGAAACCATTGTTCAAGCTTTCGTTTTTCGACGATGGCTCCCGAACGCCATCCTTTCCCGTCGATGACTTGTTCGTCGGCAAGTACTGAGTTCTCGCTCGGATCCCAGTTGACCCATGCCTCCTTTCGGTAGGCGAGCCCGCGTTCGAGGAAGTCCAAGAACATGCCCTGTTCGTGCTTGTAATACGAGGGGTGGCAGGTGGCAATCTCGCGCTGCCAGTCGAGCGCGAGCCCCATCGATTGCAACTGCGTGCGCATGGCATCGATGTTGGCGTGCGTCCAAGCTCTCGGGTGTTGTTTGTGTTCGAAGGCTGCATTCTCGGCGGGCAGTCCGAAGGCGTCCCAGCCCATCGGATGCAGCACATCGAAGCCTTGCGCACGATAGAAGCGCGCCAGCACATCGCCGAGCGTGTAGTTGCGCACATGTCCCATGTGGATATTTCCCGAAGGGTAGGGAAACATCTCGAGAATGTACTTTTTACGACCGCTCGGAGGATGCAGTCCCCTTCGTTGCCGCGTCTCGCGCCACCGTTGTTGCCAAGCCTTTTCGACGGCTCTGTGGTCGTAGCGCGTCGTGTTGTCGCCTCGTGCTGTCACATCGCTTTTGTCAATCGGAGTCAATCGGAGGGCTTGTCAGAGGTTGGCATCGGCGAGTAGATCGCGTGCGCGCGTGAGCATCGTCTCTTCGATTTGCTGTACGGTTTCGGCGGCGGTTTTTTTCTCGCGCCACCGTCCGTTTCTCAGGCTCTGCGAGAAGACGGCGATTTCGAGCGCGTCCGAGCGAAAGGCAGCGCCTATGATGCGCACCGTGATCTTGTAGCGGCGGCGGGGCGTTTCGGGCGGAGAGTACCAGTCGGTTGCGATCACGCCGCCGGCGAAGTCCGACGAGAGCAGCGGCATAAAAGCGATCGTCTGCAACGCGCCTTGCCAAAGGTAGGGGTTGGTATTCGAACTTGCGCTCAGAGGCGCGTTGTTTTGCGCTTTTTTCTTCTTTTTCTTGCCGAAGGAGAAGAGCGTTCGGTTGTCGTCGTCGGGGTTGCCCGTTCTTCCGATCTTGCCGCCTCTGCGGTCGCGTTGGTCTTCGACGGTGAGGTTTTCTTCTTTCGTCGGACGGCGCACTTCGACGGAGCTGCAGGCACTGACGAGCACGGCGCACGCAAGCACGGCGCAGAGGCAAGAGCGCACGAAAAGGCACGAGGGATTTTTCGAGAGCATGGTGCGATTATAGCAAAGGGCTGCGTTTTCGCAAAGGCTTTTGCTACGACGAAGAAGGATGGCGGTACTTGTCAGGACGGCGAATTTGTCTG
Organism: Alphaproteobacteria bacterium; assembly: GCA_014237925.1. GTDB lineage: Bacteria > Pseudomonadota > Alphaproteobacteria > JABAAW01 > JABAAW01 > JABAAW01. Next base: position 19,656 of record JABACB010000023.1, on the reverse strand, counting down.
CCATCGCGGAGGATGATAATATCGGGCAGCTGGCATTGTCGTAACATCCCTTCCGAGATGGGAACGATTGCAATTTTTTTATAAAGATCGAGTTCTTGTTTTTTTATTGTTCTTTCAAATTGATCTTTTCTTGAAAGTTTTTTCTCCGCCCACTCTTTTTTTAAAAGGAGGCTGGATACAGCAATACGAGCCTCTTTTTTATGTTTATTAACAATTTCTTCTAAAACAGGAAAAAAATCCCCGTCGGCACTCACAAGAATCATAACATCAAATTTGTTCTCGTAAGCATCGCCAATAATACGAAGAGCAATTCTAACATCGGTTTGTTTTTCTTTGGGTAGCAAGTAGTATTTTCCACAGCAACGACAGTATACTGATTCTGTTCGGAATTTTGATGTATAACATGCAATTCCAATACTGTTCAGCGCCTTTATGTAAGTATCGTGCCGTTTAGATTCGTCTTTTGTTCTTTCAAATCTATTATCAATTTCCTTAATAAGTTCTGAATGGTTTCGGCAGTTAAAGTCTTTATGCTCACAAATTTTGTCGTTTTTTGCTCCTTTCTTCATTTTTTTAAAAATTTCCTGATAATTTTTTTTGCCAATCGCCGAAAAATAGCTGACGCTAGAAAACTTTTCTTCAGGGCGACAAAGCATCTTCGCTAAGGATCTAATATCAAGCCATTTCAGAGTATGATCTTCCAGACATTGGTTTTTTGCCCATTCGTCCATTGCGTGATAAATATTGAAGCCATCGACATAAACAGCGACACGTTTTTTTGTTTGATTTTGCATAACATTTTAAGATGATTCCCAAGATATTTAACTCCGAAAGCCGACCACCCTTTGTCAGAGCGGTTCGGCTTTCATCGTGCCATAAAGGCAGTGGTATAAGGTCTATTATTGCTTTTGCGGCACTGTGTCCTGCAATAAAAACAAAAAAATACTTTTCCTTGGCTTTTTTAAGCAAGAGCCAACTGAATCTTTTGAATCTTTGCACAAATCAGCAGAAACGGTCAACCCTTGTCTGCCGAGACAAAGTCGACAGAAGCGATACTGCAAATGTAACACATTTTTCCTCTTTGTCAAGCAAAAGCTTCAAAATTTCCTTTTTTTTGCAGCTTTTACCTGTTGTAAAATTCTCGTGTTTTTAAGCTGGTTCGGTGTATTCTGCTTGTAGGATAAACACAAGCGTACGCAAGAAAAAAGGCGCAAGCAGGAACAAGCCCAAGCAGGAACAAGCCATGGACAAATCGGTCGAATTTACCGTCCCCGAACGATGCTACATCGACGGCGCATGGGTCGATTCCACAAGCGGCGATCGCTTCGAAAGCATCGATCCCGCAACAGAAGAGACGCTCGCCTCCGTGCCGAAGCTCGGCGCGGCGGAGACGCATCGGGCGATCGAGGCTGCCGAGAAAGCCTTCGTCGATTGGCGCGCCCGTCCGGCAACCGAGCGTGCGCGTCTGTTGCGTCGCTTCGGAGAACTCATGGGCGAACACAAAGAAGGCTTGGCGCACCTGCTGACGCGCGAGCAAGGCAAACCCCTCAGCGAAGCGCGCGGCGAGGTGGATTACGCTCAATCCTTCCTGCTGTGGTTTGCCGAAGAAGGTCTACGCCTCTACGGCGATGTGATCCCCAGCCATCGCAAGGACGCGCGTCTGCTGGTGCTGAAGCAGCCCGTAGGCGTGTGCGGACTGATCACGCCTTGGAACTTTCCCTACGCCATGATCACGCGCAAGCTCGGCGCGGCGCTGGCGGCAGGATGCACGGCGGTCGTCAAACCCGCAGAGCAGACACCCCTGTGCGGACTCGCGCTGGCGAGACTTGCCGAAGAAGCGGGACTGCCGCGCGGCACCGTCAATGTGGTTACAGGCGAGGCGAAAGCGATCGGCAAAGCGCTCATGGAAAGCGAGAGCGTGCGCAAGGTCTCCTTCACGGGCTCGACCGAGACGGGAAAGCTGCTGATCGCACAATCGGCGGCGACGGTGAAAAAACTCTCGTTGGAGCTCGGAGGACACGCGCCGTTCATCGTCTGCGCCGACGCCGACATCGACGCTGCCGTCGAGGGAGCGATGGCCTCCAAGTTTCGCAACAGCGGACAGACCTGCGTCTGCGCAAATCGCTTCTACATTCACGAATCGCTCTACGATGTTTTTGCAGAAAAGTTTGCAGCAGCCGTAGCATCCCTCAAGGTCGGCAACGGCTTGGACGCCGAGACGCACATAGGACCTCTGATCGATACGGCGGCGGTCGAGAAATCGCAACGCCATGTCGAGGACGCACGCAACAAAGGAGCGACCATCCTCTCCGGCAAAGAACACGCCTCTTTGGGACGACATTTCTTTCCGCCCACGCTGTTGGGCGATGCCACCGACAGCATGCAGATCATGTACGAAGAAACCTTCGGTCCCGTAGCCCCCCTGTTGCGCTTTCGAGAGGAGGAGGAAGTTGCCAAGCTTGCAAACGACACGCCCTACGGACTGGCAGCCTATTTCTACGGCCGCGACATCGGCAGAGTGCTACGCCTTGCAGAAGCCTTGGACTACGGCATCGTCTCCGTCAATTCGGGAGTTTTTTCCAGCGAACGCGCGCCTTTCGGCGGCGTGAAACATTCGGGCTACGGGCGCGAGGGCGCACGCGTGGGCATCGAAGAGTATGCGAACATCAAGTATGTCTTGCTGGGCGGCATAGCGACCTAGCCTGATCCCGTTTGTTTGGGCGCCGCTTCTGCCATCATCGAGGCGAGATCGAGCATGCGTTGCGCAAAACCCCACTCGTTGTCGTACCAGGCGGTCACTTGAACGGCGTTGGCATCGAGCGCGCGCGTCTCGGGCAAGTCGCAGACGGCGCTCTCGCTGCGGTGGGTGAAGTCGCTCGAGACGAGCGGCTCGTCGCAGACGGCGAGGATGCCCTTCATGTCGCCTTGCGCACGCTTGCGTAGCGCCTCGTTGATGGCTTCGACAGAGCAGGGTTTGCCGAGGATGCAGGTGAAGACGAGCGTCGAGACGGTGGCGGTCGGAACCCTGAGCGCGCTGGCGAGAATTTTCCCTTCCAACTGCGGCAATGCAAGCGCGAGCCCCGAGGCGGCTCCCGTCGAAGCGGGAACGATCGACAGGCCGGCAGCGCGTGCGCGCCGAAGGTCCGTGTGATACTTGTCGTGCAGCGGCTGGTCGGGGGTGTAGGCGTGGCAAGTGAGCGCAAAGCCGCGTTCGATCCCGCCCAGCTCATCCAACACGCAGGCGACAGGCGCCAAGCAGTTCGTCGTGCAGGAAAGCGCCGAGACGATGCGATGGTTTGCACGAAGCGCATCGTCGTTGACACCGACGACAACCGAAGAATCGGCATCCTTCGCAGGCGCGGAGACCAACACTTTCTTGGCACCGCGCTCCAAGTGAAGGTTCGCCCGCTCGCGCGTCCTGTAGGCACCGCTGCACTCCAGCACGAGATCGACACCCAGCTTGCCCCAGTCCAAATCCTGCCACGCGCGCGTACGCAGGCACGCGATATCTTGTCCTGCGGCGTGCAGAATGTCGTCGTCTTTGACAGAACAAGGGACGCTCAACTTTCCGTGCAAAGAATCGTAGGTCAGCATGTGGCAAGCCTCGCGGGCAGAAGGGGTGGGATGTGCGCTGCCGTCGTTGATGGCGACGATAGACAAATGCTCGCGCGGCGATTCGAGCCACGCGCGCAGGACAAGCCGTCCGATACGACCGAAGCCGTTGATGGCGATGCGACAGGACATAAGAGACTAGGATATGGGAGAGAAAGAAACGATCCTGCGTCGGAGCAGGGGTGTTAGAGCAAGCCGCGCGCTTTGAAGCTGGTGTGTCCTTCGCGCGAGATGATCAGATGATCATGTAGCACGAGTCCCAAGTCGCAGGCGATGCGTTTGAGCGTTCGCGTCAGGTTGATGTCGTCGAGCGAAGGTCTGATGTCGCCGCTGGGGTGATTATGCACCAGCACCATGCCGCTTGCACCGTAGTTGAGCGCGCGTTTGATGATTTCGCGCGGATAGACGGCGGTCGTATCGATGGTGCCTTGCTGGATGACCTCGTCTTTGAGGATGCAGTTCTTTTTGTCGAGGAAGAGAACGCGAAACTGCTCGACCTGTCCGCGCGCCGAGCGGGCGCGGCAGAGGTTGATGATCTGTTGCCACGAGGAGATGACATCCGTCTGAACCTCTTCCGAGAGCATGCGTTCGGCAGCCGCTGCAATCAGCTTGACGATGACGACCGAGCCCTCGGCGATCCCGACAACTTCTTTCAGCACCTCCTGCTCTGCGCTGACGACATCGGCGAGATTGCCGAAGCGTTTGATCAGGCGTTTCGCCAGCGGTTTCACATCGACACGCGGCACGGCGAAAGTCAGCAACAGCTCCAAAAGCTCGTAGTCCTGCATCGTCTTGCCGCAGTCTTGCAAAAAACGTTGGCGCAGACGTTTCCTGTGTCCCGTTGCGTCGAGCGTGTTCGCCCCTTTCGTTGCGCTCGAAGGCATCAGACGGCGTAGGGCGGGTTGTGCCATCCGCGCGGCGACAAAGTGAAGACTTCGCATCCCCCATCGACGACCCCGAGCGTATGTTCGAACTGAGCCGAGAGCTTGCGATCGCGGGTGACCGCCGTCCATCCGTCGGGCAGCACCTTCACCTGTGCCTTGCCTTGGTTGATCATCGGCTCGATCGTGAAGATCATGCCGCAGCGCAGTTCCAGCCCTTCGCCCGCCTTGCCGTAGTGCAAGATGTTCGGCGCTTCGTGAAAGCTGCGTCCGATGCCGTGTCCGCAGAAGTCGCGCACCACCTGCGCGCCTCCCTTCTCGGCGTGGCGCTGGATGGCAGCACCGATGTCGCCCGTCGTGTTGCCGGGGCGCACCGCTTCGATGCCTGCCAGCAGCGATTCGTGAGTGATGCGCGTCAGACGCTCGGCGGCAACAGAAACCTTGTCCCCGACCCAGTACATGCGCGAGCTGTCTCCGTGCCACCCGTCGAGAATCACCGTCACATCGATGTTGGCGATGTCGCCTTCGTGCAGAATCTTCGCGTCGTTCGGAATGCCGTGACAGACAACATGGTTGACGCTGATGCAGGTCGCTTTCGGAAAACCACGATAGTGCAAAGGCGCAGGGATGGCATCGTGCGCACGGATGTACTCTTCGCAAAGCCTGTCGAGATCGCCCGTGTTGCAGCCAATCGTCACATGCGGCGTAATGAAATCCAATGTGCGGGCTGCCAAGCTGCCTGCGCAGCGCATCGATTGAAAATCGCTCGCGGTGTGGAGGGTGATATGAGGACGCATGCTCTTCGACTTCTCAAGAAATGTGCCGCGTCTCCTGTTGCATCTCTTCTTGCATCTCTTCTTGTCGCATCTCTTCTTGCATTTCTTGCCTTGTTTCCTGCCACGCGGCAGCGCGACGCGTGTCGTCCGCGTTCGCATCCAGCCACGCGCACGCACCTGACACGGCTTGCTCGCGCTTCCACAACGGAGGACGCACCTTGACCATGTCCGTCATGTAGCGACAAGCGTCGAAGGCGTCGTTCCTGCGCGCGCTCAGACAGGCGACCAGCACGATCGTCTCTCCTACGGGAACCTCGCCGATGCGGTGGTGAATCGTGGCTGCGTCCAAGCGCCAGCGAGTCCGTGCTTCGCGCACGATGTCTTCCAGCGATTGCAACGCCATCGCGGGGTAGCAGTCCAAGTGCAGGCTTTGCAAAATGTCCGACTTCGCTTCTTGTTGCTCTTGTTGTTTTTGCGCACGCGCGATCCCGCAGAAGCTGGCAAGCGCGCCTGTGTTATAGGGATCGTGCTTGTGGGAGTTTGTAAAAAGGCGCAAGGTTTCGTAAGCGCAGAAGGCGGAGTCGTGCAAAACAGCCGTTCTCATCGTCAGCCTCCTGTGATGGGAGGGAAGAAGGCTATTTCGTCGTCGGGAGAAATAGGCGTGTCGCCTTCGACCACGCGTTTGTTGACAGCGCATTTCACCAGACTTTTTTGCGCAAAAATCGATCTGTAGACCTCGTTGCGCGCGCACAAGAATGCGACCAGCTTGTCGAGGCTGTCCAAGCGTTTGTCGCTGATGTCGCAGGCATCGATGTCTTCTTCGCGCGTGCCGAGCTTTTCGGCAAACCATGCGAAATAGAGAATCTTCATCACAAACCTCGCCGAAGGGTTTCTAAAGAAGGCATGTTAGAGGGCATGTCGTCGTTTCGGCTTAACGGGGGAGGATCTCGCGCATCGGAAGGAAGTCTACGATATCGCCTGCGTTGTAGTGGGTTGTCTCTTCTTTGAGCTCGGCGAACCCGTCGGCTCCTTGCAAGGAGCTCAACACGCCTGCGCCGCTTTTGCCATGCTTTGTCAAAACAGGCAAGAGGAATTTATCCGAAGGGAATTCGTCCCAAGGAACTTTGTCCCAAGGAACTTTGTCCAAAGACGCTTTGTCCCAAGACGCTTTGTCTAAAGACGTTTTGTCCAAAGTTTTTTTGTCGCCGTTTTGTTCGCAGACGATCTTTGTGCGCAGAAACTCGCGTCTGCCGCGTTTCTTCTTGCCCGCGAAGGCGAGCCGCGCCTTGATGCGACGCGGCGTGAAGGGTTGTTCGCCGCTCAAGCGGCGAATCAGAGGCTGGACAAGAAGTCCGAAGGTCAGAAAGCACGCAACGGGATTGCCGGGCAAACCGGCAAAGGGGATGGGGTCCTTCGCACTCGAAAGGCGGAGCGTGCCGACGCCGACAGGTCTGCCCGGTTTGAGCGCGACGCGCCAAAAAGCGAAGGCGTGGCGTTCGCACAAGAGTCGCGCCATGCCATCGAGCTTGCTTTGCGACATGCCGCCGCTGGCGAGCAAAAGATCCAACGGCTGCGAGGATTGTCGTTGTACTGTCGCATCGAGCGCGTGTTCGATGGCGTGCGTGTCGTCGGGCAGGATCCCGCCCTCGACGACCTCGCAACCCAAGCTCTTGAGCCAGTTGCGGAGCAGGACGGCGTTGCTGTCGAAAATTTGCGCAGCACCAAGTCGTTCGTTCTGTCGTTCGTTCTGTCGTTCGTTCTGCCGTTCGTTTTGCCGTTCGCCTTCGCTCGCAAGTTCGCCCGCAAATTCATCCACAGGTTCGCTTACGAGTTCTGCGCCGCTGGAAAAGAGCGCGACATTCAAGCGCGGCAACACCTCTGCGTGCCGCAGGCCCACAGATGCCAAGACGGCGCAGTCGACGGCATCCAAGCGGCGACCTTTCGTCAGTAGCAAGGTGTGTTTGCGAATGTCGTCGCCTTGCTCGCGGCGATTGGCGCCTCGTCTCAAGCCTTGAGGAATATGCACATAGCTGTTGTCGACGCGCACATCTTCTTCCATCGCAACGCTGTCGGCGCGTGCAGGCAAGGCTGCGCCCGTATAGACGCGCGCGGCTTCTCCTGTTGAAAGCCCTCTGTGCGGCGGCATGCCTGTTGCTACCTCGAAGCCGATCGAAAGCTTCGTCGTGCCGTGGCTTTTCAAGTCGTCGAAGGCGAAGGCAAATCCGTCTACAGCGGCGTTTGCAAAATGCGGCACATCGCGCGGCGCTTGCACATCGCACGCGAGCAGACGACCGCAACACTTCCCCAAGGGCTGTGTTTCTTGTTCCAACATTCTCGGCGCGAGATCGAAGCGCGCGACGAGGGCGAGCGCATCGTCCAACGACAACAGCTTCTCGTCGCCGCTAAGTTGCATCGCCAGAGGAAGGCGTTGTGGGTGAGGGGGGGTGAAAGAGGTTGCTTTGCAGTACGAAGTCGGCGATACGCTCTGGCGCGTTGGCGTCGAAGACGGGAAGAGCATGACGCAAAGAAGTGTCGCTGACGATCGCGCGAATGCGGCGGTCGCTTTCCGCAAGCAGAGGCTTACGCTCCCCTTGTTGTTGATGCAGGCTGTAGCGTAGCACCTCCAACTTGTCGAGCGGCGCGCGCTTGAAGCCTTCGACCAACAGCACGTCGAAGGGGGCAAGGTGTTTTTGCAAGAAGGCGGGGGAAAGCCATTGCGTGTGAGCTCTTTCGTCTGCGCTGCATTCGTGCATCAGCGCCCATCGCCGTTCGGAGGCGACCAGCACTTCGTACGCACCCGCTTCTCGGTGGGCGTAGGAATCTTTGCCTCTGTGGTCGATATCGAAGCTGTGGTGGGCGTGCTTCATGGTGGAGACGCGCAAGCCTTTTCGGGAAAACTCTTGCACCAGAGCTGTGACGAGCCTCGTCTTGCCGCTACCGCTCCAGCCTGCGATGCCTACAACTTTCTTCGCAACCTTCTTGGTAACTTTCTTGGCAACCTTCTTGGCGACCTTCATTGCAACCCTCAAGGGCGACCTTCAGCGTCGACCTTCACCGCCTTTCTTTGTTGTCGTTTTTTTCGTGAGCCAAGTTCAGCGATTCGAAGGCGTTGCGCGAGTAGAGGAATCCTGTGTAGAGGGTGACGAAGCACGCTCCTGCGAGCGTGAGATCGACGAGCACCGAGACCCACAGCTGTCGTTGTCCTTCGAGGGCGACGACGGAAAGGATCTGTCCTCCGACCCCCAGCATTTGCAGGAGAGTCTTGTCTTTCGCCAGGGCGACGACGGGCAGCGAGGTGTGCTTCTTTTGAGCCAAGAACTCGCGCAAACCCGAGACGACGATCTCGCGCACGAGAATCAGGAAGGCGCAGACGAAGGCGAGTTGCGACATGCCTGCTCCGTCTTCTTGCGCCAAGAAGGAGGAATCGATCCCGCCGTGCGCCAAGACGGCGACGAACACGGTCAAGATCAGGACTTTGTCGAGGATGGGATCGAAGGCGGTGCCGAACAAGGAGACAGCGTTCCAGCGGCGGGCGAAGTATCCGTCGGCAAAGTCGCCGAGACAAGCCAAGAAGAACACGACCCAGCCAAAAAAGGCTTGGCGCGGGGTGCCCATCACGAGGATGACGATGGGAAAAACCGAGATACCGCGTAGCAGCGTGACGGCGTTCGGCGCGTTCTTTTGCCAGCGACGAGCAGGGCGAGCATTAGGTCGAGTATTAGACCGAGTATTAGGCATAGAGTTAGTGTAGCAGATAAGGAGCAGATTTTTTAACAAGACTTTTAAGAACAAAAAGAAATTGTCGTATACATCAAAGAGAGCGTCTTATCGCCGCGTAGCAGGTCTGTCGCACGAGCGCGTAGCACTTAACCGAATGACGCTGCATGACAGTCCATGTTGTTGCACTGAAATGAAATCTACCGCCGAATCTCGATCTTCATCAACGCGCCCCGCCGCAGCCTCGGCAACAACCTTCGCAACACTCCCGCCTCAACGGCAACACAACCCTCCGTAGGCGCGTAAGGAGAGTTTGGCGACGCCGTTGCGTGCAGGAAGATCGCACTGCCCCGCCCCGTGCGCACCGGCGCATCGTTGTAACCCACGACCAGCAGCAAATCGTAGAGCCCGTCCTTACGCCGCAACACCTCGTGCGAACAACGCGAAGGAAGTGCGATAGGACGATTGTAGCGACGCGGATGCCCGACATCGTCGCACCACCCCGTACGCGCGTGCGTGCGCAAGACGGGCAGACGCGAGAGCGGCGGCGAGAAGGAGGGCTTTGTCACCAACGCCGCGCGCAGAGGAAACACGCCTACAGGCGTGATCCCGTCGCCCTCGCGTCTTTTCACGCCGATGCCATTTCTGCCGAAGGCGCAACGATGCTTTTGTCCGCCGTAAAGAAGCCACCCTTGTTGCGCACCCCTGCGTCCCACGGCGCGCACAACAACGCGCGACGAGCGCCGCGCGCTGCGAAGGGAAGGGACAAGGAAGTTGCGATCAAAGAGGAGATGCACGCGCGCGCCAAAGGATGTTAAAGTCTCGGCTTTCCAAGTCTCGGCTTTCCAAGTCTCGACTTCAAGATCAACCGTCGCGCATGCGACAGCCCAAGCCTTGCAGGCTCTCTACGATCTCTTGCGAAAGGGCTTGCACTTCCGCCTCGCTCAGGGCGCGTTCGGCGTGGGGAAGAATCTCCACTTCGAAGGCGAGCGAAGTCTCCCCGTCTTCAGAGCGGTAGCGGTCGAAAAAGATGAGCGTTTTCAGGCGGTTGCGCATCGTGCGCAGCACCGCGTGTTTCAGTTCGACCGCCTTGACGCCTTCGGGAATCCAGCAGGCGAAGTCTCGGTAGAGAGATTGCTGCTTTTGTCGCTGCCAGCCCTTCGGTGCGATGCGCGCTTTGGCGCTAGGAATGCGATCGAGAAACGCTTCGAAGGCGACCGCGCGTCCTCGCAACCCCACCCTTCGGCAGAGCGCGGGATGCAACTCGCCGAAATGTCCGATCGGTGTGCGTCCCAGTCGAAACGCACCGCAACGATGGGGGTGGTAGCCCTCAGGTGGAGAGTCGAGAAGCGTCGAATCCAATCGATCGCTCTCCAGCCCGCACGCAGCGAAGACGGCGCGCAAGTCCGCTTTGGCATCGAACAGATCGGCATCGCGCGAAGGATGATGCCAGTGGCGCGTCTCGAACGCGCCTGCGCGTAGACCTGCGGCAACTTGTTCTTGTAGAACTTTGTCGTCTCGATAGGCGAACTGCGGTCCTACCTCGAACAATGCCGTGTTGCGTCTGCCCAAGGCGCGGTTTTGCGCTGCCGTTGCAGCCAAGTTTGCAAGTAGCGTGGAGCGAAGGCAATCCAGCTGCGCGCTGATCGGATTTTGCAGGCGTAGACCCTCGTCCAGCGCAAAGAAGTCGCTGAGCGTCGAATCCGTAAACGACCACGCGATCGTCTCGTAGAGCCCTGCAAGCGCGAGGCTTCGCCGCACGAGCGCGTCGCGCTTTTGGGTGCGCGAGATGGCGCGGGCGGAGAGTGTCGTTGTGCGGACAAAGGGCGCATCGGGAATCGCGTCGTAGCCGTGGATGCGCAAAACCTCTTCTACAAGACACGCCGCGCTCGTCACATCGGCGCGCCACGAAGGCGGAACATAGCAAGAGACCTTGTCTTGTTTTTTTTCGTCTTGTTTTTTTTCGTCTTGCTTCTTTTCGCCTTGTTCTTTTTCAAACCCGAGCTTGTCGAGAATGGCATCGACGGACTTTTGTTCCAGCGCGATTCCTCCCAGTTTCTGCACATGTCCTTTGGGTAGGAAAATGCGTCGTTGCGTCTGCGGTGCAGTGCCTGCTGCTGTCATCTTGCTCGCCTCTCCGCCGCACCATTCCAGCACCAGCTGGGTGGCGCGGTTGCAGCCCTCTTCGGCAGCGCTAGGGTCCAAGCCGCGCTCGAAACGGAAACGCGCCTCCGATTCGATGTTCAAGGCGCGTCCTGTCGCTGCCGTTGTGCGCGGGTCGAACAGCGCGCATTCCAAAAACATCTCTTGCGTCTCCTCGCTGCAACCGCTCTCCTCGCCGCCGATGATGCCCGCCATGCCGACAAGGCCCTTCTCGTCGGCGATCACCGTCGCTCCGCTCGGCAAGGCGTAGGTCTTGTGGTCCAAGGCAGCAAAAGACTCTTGTAGTGATTCTTGTGGCGATTTTTGCGACGATTCCGAAACATGCGCTTTGCGTACCGTCAGAGCTTTTCCCGTCAGCTTGCGCGCGTCGAAGACATGCAACGGACGGGCGAGGTCGATCGTCAGGTAGTTGGTGACATCGACGAGCGCAGAGAGCGACTTGATCCCGACCGCATTCAACCTTGCGCGGATGTGTTTGGGGGCGGTCGCGTTCGTGAGATTTCGAAAGCTGCGTCCGCAGACGAAGGGGCAGTGGTGCGCAAGCTCTGCAGGCAGCGAGATGCGCCATGCACGCGGAGAGTCGAAGGTCTCCTCGAATGAGGGCTTGGGCAGAGGCTTGAGTGCTCCCATTCCTGCGGCGGCGAGGTCGCGCGCGATGCCGCGCACGCCGAGGCAATCGGCACGATTCGGCGTCACCGCAACCGTACAGACGGGGTCGTTCAAGCCGTAGCTTTCGGCAAACGGCTTCCCGACAACTCGTTCTTCTGCGATCTCCAAGATTCCTTCGTGTTCGTCAGAGAGCCCGAGCTCCCATTCGGAGAGCAGCATGCCGCGCGAAACCTCGCCTTGCAGGCTTGCCTCCTTGAGACGCACGCCCGTTCTCGGCACCACGCTGCCTACGGGAGCGAACACGCCCACGAAACCTTTGCGCACATTGGGTGCACCGCAGACGACTTGCACAGGCTCGTCGGCTTCGTCGAAGCGCACGACGCACAAGCTGAGTCGTTGCGCACGCGGATGCGGACGGCATTCGATCACGCGGGCGGAGACAAAGGCTTGATAGCGCTCTCCAGGGTCGTGCCAATCTTCGACCTCCAGACCGATGGCGGTCAGGCATTCTTGAAGATCGACATCGCTCGCCGTTGTCGCAAGATGTTCGTCCAGCCAGCCGCGCGTAAACCGCATCGAACTTCTGCTCCTCAGCAGGCTTGCGGGCGCAGTCCGCGCAGTAGCGAGGGCGCGTCCAACGGCGAGAAGCCGTAATGCTCCAGCCACGCCACATCCCCTTCGAACATGGTGCGCAGATCGGCGATGCCGTACTTCAGCATGGCGAGCCGCTCGATCCCCATGCCGAAGGCGAACCCTTGAACCTTCTCAGGATCCAAGTTGCAGGCTTGGAGAACATTCGGATGCACCATGCCGCAGCCCAAGATCTCCAGCCATTCGCTGTCTGGCGAAATCTCCTCGACAAGCGAGAGCGCGCCCTCTTTGCGCACGCAGGCGATGTCCATCTCCGCGCTCGGCTCGGTGAAGGGAAAGTAGCTCGGACGAAAGCGCACGCCGACAGAGTCTTGTTCAAAAAAAGCGCGCACGAACGCGCTCAAACAGCTCTTCAGATGACCAAAGTGCGTGCACTCGTCGATCACAAGCCCTTCCACCTGATGAAACATCGGCGTGTGCGTTTGGTCGCTGTCGCTGCGATAACAACGACCAGGAGCGATGATCCGTATCGGAAGCTCGCCACGCAGCATCGTGCGCACTTGCACAGGAGAGGTGTGCGTACGCAAAATCCACGGCTCCGAAGAGACAGACAACTCTTCAGACAACTCCTCAGATGATTCTTCAGACGATTCTTCGGACAATTTTTGGGACGATCCTCGTCTTTCGCCGCGGAGGTAGAAGGTGTCGTGCATTTGGCGCGCGGGGTGGTCGGGGGGAAAGTTGAGCGCGATGAAATTGTGGAAGTCGTCCTCGACATCGGGACCTTCGGCTGACCGAAAGCCCATGTCGCCGAAGATGGCGATCACCTCTTCGATCACCTGTCCCGTCGGATGCAGCGTGCCTATGCGGCGCGGACGCTCCGAGAGCGTGCTGTCGATACGCTCGGCTTCAAGAAGTTGCGCGCTCGCCTTCTCTTCCAGACGCGCGCGCGTCTCTTCGAACTCGCGCAGCATCTCTTGTTTCAGAAGGTTGACGGCGGAACCGACGGCATTGCGATGCTCAGAGGGCAGCTCGCCGAGCTGACGCAAGAGATGTTGCAACGCCGACTTCTTGCCGAAAGAGTCGATGCGCACTTCCTCCAGCGCGAGGCTTGCTCGCTCAGGGCTTTGCTGGGCGCAAGCGTCCAACTTTTCGCGGAACTTCTGCCTGATTTCTTGTCCGATTCCTTGCCTGATGCGCTCAAGCTCTGCAGGCAGGGTCGCATCCATCGTGTGCAGCGAAGCCCCGTCTCTCAACCTTCAGGAAGAGGAATCAGAAGAGGGAGCAAGGGTGTTCTTTGCCTTCCACGCGTCTCCCGCCTTTGCAACTAGCTCTTCGAAACGTTTCGGCTCGGAGACCGCCAGCTCGGAGAGAACCTTGCGATTCAGACGCACTTTCAGCAACGACAAGGCGCAGACAAATTGTGCGTAGCGCATGCCTTGCAGGCGTACCGCAGCGTTGAGACGTTGAATCCACAAGCGGCGAAAGTCGCGCTTGCGGCGTTTGCGGTCGCGGTAGCGGTATTGCTCGGAACGCTCGACCGCCTGTTTGGCGACGCGAATCGTGTTCTTTCTTCTGCCGAAGTAGCCCTTCGCGCGTACAAGCACGCGCTTGTGACGCGCTTTGCTCGTCGTGCCGCGTTTAACTCGTGCCATCGAATTTCCTCTTTCCTCAGCGCATGGGAAGGAAGTGGCGTTTCACGACCTTGGCATCGCGGCTTTTCAGGATCTGGCTGCCGCAGTTGTTGCGTTTCATGTCTTTCGGGCGTTTCGATGTGTTGTGACGCAGGTAGGCACTGTTAAACCACACTTTGCCTTTCGCGCTGGTGCGGAAACGTTTCTTCGCAGCACTTTTGTTCTTGAGCTTGGGCATGGGGAGAGGGTGGTTTCGTTGTTGGATGTTTTCCTTATAGGCTGATCGCAAGGGAGACGCAAGTGTTTTTGCAAACGAGCGACAGGACTTGCGTTACAAAAAGCCCGTAGTCTGTTGTGCGAGCGCGACAGACTTGCGTTACAAAGGCAGCTTTTTAAGTTGCGAGGTTGTTTGCGCGTTTCGTTGAAACGCGCTTTTGGTAACAAGAGGCTACGCACTTCGTGCGTAGAAAGCGTGCTTGCGCACGCTTCGCTGACGCGGGGTCTTCGTGGGGGGACTTGTCCCCCCACACCCCCAGACGCGCTTGCGCGCGTTTGTTTTGCCTCCGTAAAGCTTGCGCACGGCTTGCCGTGTGCGGTCCATAAAAATAGCGCACGGCTTACCGTGTGCCTCCATAAAAATAGCGCACGGCTTACCGTGTGCCTCCATAAAAATAGCGCACACGACGCGCGACAATGCCTTTTTATTACCGCGAGTCCCGTTTGTTAAAGGATTCGTTAAAAAGCGTTCTCCAGATGGCGGATAGAAAAAGGCGTGATAAAAACGACATCAAACCTCAACATCTCAACCCCCCATCCCCCCGCCATCCGCGCAAACAAAACCTCCCCCGCGCGTCGCAAACGACGCTGCTGCTTGGGATGAAGCGCATAAGCAACACCCTCCCGATCACCTCGCCACTTAACCTCAACAACAACTAAAGTCGTGCCGCGCCGAACAAGCAGATCGATCTCGCCCAACCCCGACCCCATCCCCCATCCCAAACCTCCCCCTGCGCGCAATCTGCGTGCAAGAATGCGATACCCCTTGCACATCAACAACAACGCCGCAATCCTCTCGCCGCGCGTGCCTTTGCGAAAACGCCCTCTCGGATCGTTTGTTTCTTGCCCGCGTACGATGTCGGATAAGATCCTTTTGTGCTTCATTCGATGTGTCTCATTCGATGAGCTCCGTAGAACTCTTGTCTTTATCCTTGTCTTTATCCTTGTTCTTATCCTTATCCTTATCTTTATCCTTGTCCTTGCCTGCAACCAGCAGCGTGTATTCGCCGCGCGGTTTCTTCTCGGCTAGCAGGCTCGCCAAGCTCTCGCAGCTGCCTGTGTGAAAACTTTCGAAAATTTTCGTCATCTCTCTGAAAACACAAGCCTTGCGTTGCGGCAGGTGGCGAGCCAGCAGCGCGAGCGTCGATTGCAAGCGATGCGGCGATTCGAAGAAAACGAACGTTGCCTCGAAGCTCGCCATCGATTGCAGCAGACGTTCTTTGTGCGCGTTTTTGCGCGGTAAAAAGCCCAAGAACAAAACGCGGTCTGTGGGCAACCCGCTCGCCGACAGAGCTGCCGTGAACGCGGAAGCGCCTGGGATGGCGAAAACAGGCAAGCCCTGTCCGCGACACGCGCGCACCAGCTTCATGCCGGGGTCGGCTAGTGTTGGCGTGCCGCTGTCGGAGAGAAGGGCTACAGAATCGCCGCGAGCGATCGTCGTGCACAGATTGGCGCGCAGTGCCTCGTCGGCATGGTCGTCGTAGCGCACCAGCCGCTTCGTCGTGAGGGCGATGTCGTAGCGCGCAAGCAGCTTTCGTGCACGACGCGTGTCCTCGCACGCCAAGGTTGGACAGGCGACCAGCACGCCGAGCGCGCGTAATGTGATGTCGTGCAAGTTTCCGATCGGGGTTGCAACGACATAGAGCGCCGCCTCCAAGACGAGCGAAGGCACAGGAACACTCTTCCCCTCGCCGTCTTGTGGCAAAGTTTGCGAAGGGGGTTTGGGGGTCATGCTGTTGTCCGACAAGATGGGGTTATTCTACACGAAGACAGGCATGCTAGAGTGCAAGCTTGTTGCATGCGTGGAGCTTGTTGATGCGTCCGTTTGTTCTTCTTTTGGTCTTTCTTTTGTCGTCGTGCGCAGGGCGCGAGGGCGGAACGGGTATCGAGACATCGCGCAAAGCGTCTTCGGCTCAAGAAGCTGTCTTGCTTCTGTTGGAGCCTTCGTCGTCGCCGCCGTCCGAGCCACCGCTGGCAACATTCATGGACGAGGGCGACAAGGCAACGCGCAAAAACAAGCGCAAGGGGCAGCAGAGCGAACCGCACGATGTTCGCAACACGCGTGCTAGTGCGCGAGCCAATGCGCGATCTTTGGCATTGGCACAGATTCTGCGCGACAGAAAAACCGTCTCCTACAAGCGCGACGGAAAGCTTGTCATCGGCTTGCTCTTGCCGCAAACGCGCTTTCCCGCCTTGGCGAAAAGCATGGAGCAAGCGGCACGATTGGCGCTGACACAAGAGGATCGCTTCTCAAGGGTCAAGCTGATGGTGCGCGATTCGGGAGAGCAACCTCCGCGTGCGCAGCGTTCGGCAGCTCAGCTGCTTTCTCGACAGGCGGACATCCTCATCGGCCCCGTCTTCGCAGCCCAGAGCCTGCCCGTCGCCGCCGCCGCCGACAGAGCGAGGAAACCCTTGCTCGTCTTTTCCAACGACGAGAAGGTGCAAGGAAAGTTCGTCTATCGATTCGGATTGTCGGTCAGAGAGCAGACCGCCGTCGCCCTCAAGGACGGCTTGGCGCGACCGCCGCAGGCTTTCTTCGCCGAAGAAAACAAACGGCACAGAGGAAGCGAAGCACGATGGGGAACGCGCATCGCCGTCCTCGTGCCGCAGAACGGCTACGGCAGGCTCGTCGTCCAAGAGAGCAACGCCTATCTCAGAAGCCGAGGGATCGCCCCAGAGCGCGTCGACTTCCTCGACAGCACGCTCGATTACGAGACGCTCGACGGGCAGATCCGCAACATCGCCGATTTCGACTATCGCATGCTCGCCTTGGCGCAATACAGAAAGAATCGCCGCCGCGCGCGCGCGCAACTGCCGCAAGGCTCTGCAACAGCGCAGGAGATCGACAGCGAGCTGAAAAGGCTTAAAAAGCACGACACCTACGGGCCGCCCCCCTTCGACATCCTCCTGCTGCCCGAAGCGCGCCGCGAAGCGCTACAAGTCGTCTCCTCCTACCTCGCGCTCTACGACATCGACGCCTACCGAGTCGGCATCTACGGGCTGGCTCCATGGGGGCAGATGCGCAATCTGTGGAAGGAGCCGCAACTCAGAGGTAGTCGATTCGTCTTCTTGTCGCGCGCAAGCTTGGAAAACTTTACAAAACGCTTCCAAAACTACACGGGCAGCCAAGCCGCCGTCCACACTTTAACCGCGCTTGCTTTCGACGCAACCCGCACCGTAGCGATGCTGGGCGCGAAGAAGGGTTATGTTTCGCGCGGAGACTTGGAACGCCCGAAGGGGTTTGCCGCCGCCGCAGGACGCTTCCGTCTGCGTGCCGACGGCGAGGTGCAGCGTATCTACGAAGTGCGAGAAATCACGCGCCGCGGCGACAAATCGCTACCGTCGTCGCAGAAGAATTTCCTACCCTGACAGAAAGACACAACAAGAGAGACACAACAAAAGAGCAAACCTGTGCTACTTTGGCGCACAGACCAACGAAGACGGAGCGTGGCTCAGTTCGGTAGAGCACTCGGCTGGGGGCCGAGGGGTCGCAGGTTCAAATCCTGCCGCTCCGAGAAACAAGACCGCTCGAAACAAGCCTCTCAGTCGAGCGACCTTGAAAAAACTTTCAAGGCGCCGCCAAAAGCTCGGACGCGCAAAACGCGTCCGCATTTCTTGCCCCGCATTTCTTGCCCCGCATTCCTTGCTCTCTGCCGGCTTATTGTCGGTAAAAATTTTGCAAAGCAAGAACAATCTTGCTACTTAAGGACTCTATAAGGGACTCTATAAGGGACTCTCTTTGCCCTCTCTGCTTTGGATGGCTTGAAAAGAATGTTGCAGAAGACGCTGCGTTGCGCGTGCGTACAGATGTCCAGCACAACCTCCATCGCGCGCAACAAGGTTGCCATCGCCGAGGCTGTCGCGCGTGCAAACGCCGAGGCGGCGGAGTGCGTCTTCCTGCCTGAGTGTTGCAACCTCATGCAGCAGGACGGGGAGAAGGCTTACGCGCAAATCCGTGAGGAGCAAGCGCGCACGGAGCAAGCGCACACTGATGAAGCGTCTTCGGAGATAGCATTTCTCGCAAGTCTTGCCAAGCAACACGAGATATGGCTACACGCGGGGTCGCTGGTTTTTTGTCACGATTCTCCGCATCACGAATCTTCAAAGAGGAAGCTTGTCAATCGCAGTCTGTTGTTTTCGCCTGAGGGCGCGGAGGTTGCGCGTTACGACAAGATTCATCTCTTCGATGTCGACTTGGAAGGGGGCGAGTCGTATCGAGAATCTGCTCGTTATGAGGCGGGCAAGAAAGCCGTCTTGGCAGCAACGCCGTGGGGCAAGCTGGGGATGAGCGTCTGTTATGACCTGCGTTTTCCGCGTCTGTATCGTCATTTGGCGGAGCGGGGTGCAATTTTTTTCGCCGTTCCTTCTGCCTTCACTGTGTCTACGGGCAGGGCGCATTGGCAGTGTTTGTTGCGGGCGCGTGCCATTGAGAACGCGTGTTTTGTCTTCGCTGCTGCGCAGACGGGGTTGCTGGAGGACGGACGGAGATGTTGGGGGCATTCGATGATCGTGTCGCCGTGGGGGGAGATCCTTGTCGAGGCGGGGGAGGGGGAGGGGGTTGTTGTTGCGGAGATCGAGCTTGCGCAGATCGAGGAGGTGCGTGCGAGAATCCCTGCGCTTGTATCGGAGAAAGATTTCTTGCCTTGTAGCGAATGAGATTCGTTTGCCTGAATTGACAAGGATGGGGAATTGTGAGAGAAAATCTGACACAGATCGATCAACGAATATCCTTCCTATGACAGTGTGGGCAGTACGATGAAAACAAGACGCTTTCTTCTGCATCAGGCGAGGACTTGGTGAAATGAGTAACAATGCAGATCTTCATGCTGCTCGTAAGGGTAAGAAAGATGAGTTCTATACCCAACTTGTCGATATTGAAAACGAGATGAAGCATTATTCCCATCACTTTAAGGGCAAGACGGTTTATTGCAACTGCGATGATCCCCGTGTCAGCAATTTTTTTCATTATTTTTCTCATCAGTTTGAGGAACTTGGTTTAAAAAAATTGATTACTACCTGCTATAAGAACGATGAAATGAATTTGTTCAGCAGTCATAATTCAGATCAATCAGTGTATCTTGTCTACAACGGCGACAAGAATGACAACAGAATCCCTGACGCTGAAGAGATAGGAGTGACTCGTTTAAAGTATGACGGAGATTTTAGGAGCGCGGAGGCAATCGAGTTGTTGAAGCAGGCAGACATCGTTGTGACAAATCCTCCTTTTTCTTTGTTTAGGGAGTATGTAGCACAGCTGGTGGAGTATGATAAAAAGTTTCTTATTATTGGAAGTTTGAATGCCATCGCCTACAAAAATATATTTAGCTTGGTGCAATCTAACAAGATATGGCTTGGAGCCAGCATCAAAAGCGGAGATAGGGAATTTGGTGTCCCTGA
>JABACB010000239.1 GCA_014237925.1 Alphaproteobacteria bacterium | reverse complement strand
CCCCGTCGAGCCGCGCATCAAGTCTACCCCCGTGTCGTCGGCTGCCGTGATCGCCCCCCCCGCATCCGTTGCCAGCGAAAGCCTGCCCAACGATGTATCATCAGCGCCGTAGTGGATGCTGTAGCGACCATCGGCATAGGCAGCCTGCAGGATCTTCACCGCGTTGTCGGACGCTCTGTCGCCGATGATCACATTGCCTTCGGTGTCGCGAGAGAAATCGAAACTGCCAAGACCTGTCGCATCTTTGAAATACAGCTTGCCGCCGTCCGTATCGGCGGTCTCGCCTCGGATGGTGTCCGTTCCCCATCTTCCGCCGAAGACATAGATGTCCTCTCCTGCGCCGCCCTCCAGGAAATCATCGCCCCCGCCGCCGTAGAGCGTATCGACACCTTCGCCACCTGTCAGCGTGTCGATACCCGAATGTCCGTAGAGCGTGTCCACACCTCCGCCGCCTTCCAGCGTGTCGCTTCCTGCCAAACCTAACAGCAAGTCGTCACCAGCCGTGCCTGTGATTTTGTCAGTTCCCTCGTCATCGTTGAGCGTGCCAACGGACAATCCTCCCAGCTGCGTGTTGTCCGCGCCGTAGGATATGCTGTAGCGACCATCGGCATAGGCAGCTTGCAAGATCTTCACCGAGTTGTCGGAGGCTCTGCCTTTGACAATCACATCGTTATTCTCATCGGTCGAAAAACCGAGATCGCCAACTCCCCCCGCATCCTTGA
>JABACB010000238.1 GCA_014237925.1 Alphaproteobacteria bacterium | reverse complement strand
GTTCCTGTGGAGGGGGGCTTTCGGGGGGGTCTGTTCTATAGATGGGGTTTGTTTTGCCGATTGCAAGTTTTTGCGAAAATTTTTAGAGGCTTGTCTCTCTTGATCGAAGGAAAACGCGAGTCTTTGTCTTTTGGTCTCTTGTTTTTTTGTCTCTTTTCTTTGCCCACAAAGCCTATTCCTTGTTCGTCGTGCGTTGTGTCGGTCGCAACGCGTGGCTCTCGTTATTTTTGCCCGTTATTTTTGCTTGTTATTTTTGATAGTGCTTTTTCCATTCAGAGTAAGGCATGTCGTAAATGTCGTTGCGCACCGCCTCGTAGTCCAGCGTTGTTCCTTTTTTTTCGGCTGCCTCGCAAAACCACTTGGAAAGGCAGTTGCGACAAAAGCCGCTGAGGTTCATCAAGTCGATGTTTTGCACATCGTTCCGAATGCGTAAATGTGCGACCAAGCGGCGGAAAACGGCAGACTCGATCGCTTGGCGTTGCTGTGGCGACAGGGAGGCGGGGGAGGCGGGGGAGGCGGGGGAGCGTGCGTCAGGCATGGCGTTCATGTTCTGTCGAGACGGGTCAGGTAGGGTTTCAGGGATTGTAGCACGTTTGTGCGCAAGGCTTTGTGGTGGCGTTCGATCGCCCTTTGCGTTTGTTTTTTTCGGCTGTCTTCCTTTTTGGAGCGATCGTTTTTGTCGAATTCCTGTCGCAGCCGCAAGGCGAGGTCGCGGGCGTCCATCACCTCTT
>JABACB010000237.1 GCA_014237925.1 Alphaproteobacteria bacterium | reverse complement strand
CCGCCCGAGAAGGTGCTTGCGAAGAGGTTGACTGTAACCCCATCCCCTGAGCTTTCGTAAGAGATCGTATCGGTGCCGGTGTGTTCGTAGAAGGTGTCGTGGCCATCTCCCCCCTGCAGCGTGTCGTCGCCCGCGCCGCCGTAGAGATGGTCTGCGCCCACCCCCCCATTAATCGTATCTGCGCCCGCGCCGCCGTAGAGGTTGTCCGCGCCTGCGTTGCCGTTGATTACATCGTTGCCAGCCAAGCCGAAGATCGCGTCTGCCTCACCCGTGCCTGTGAGCAGATCATTGCCAGAGGTGCCGAGCGCCAGCTTGCCCAAGTCCACGTCGGTTGCGCCATAGTGTAGGTTGTAGCGACCGTCGGCGTATGCACCTCGTGCGATCGTCACCGAGTCATCGCCGAGCGCGATCTTTGCACCGCCATTGTTCGTGCGCGAGACGCTGAAAGATTCGCCACCTGTAGCAGATTTAAAGTACAGATTGCTGTCGTCCGCCTCACTTGTGATGGTGTCGTCGCCGTCGCCGCTGTTGAAGACATAGGTGTCTGTTCCCGCGCCGCCTTCCAGGAAGTCGTCGCCCCTGCCGCCGTAGAGCGCATCGTCGCCGTCGCCGCCTTGAATCGTATCGATGCCCTGATTGCCGTAGATCGAGTCTGCGCTTCCGTGCCCTTGAATTCTGTCGTTGCCCGCCAAGCCGAAGATCAAATCGGAGCCGGAGGTGCCGGTGAGTGG
>JABACB010000236.1:272-737 GCA_014237925.1 Alphaproteobacteria bacterium | reverse complement strand
CATGCTCAACCTGATCGCCGACAACAAGGACAGCGCAGTAGCCGATAGCAGGAGGCAGGAGCTGGAACAAGAACCACAACCTGAATCACAACGATGGCTCGACAACAAAGGACAAGTCTCGCTCGACTATCGCCTCGACCTTGAGAAGAGGCAACGCTGGTTCAGGATGCGCTTTGCCCACAACGTTTTCCCTAATGTTGCTGGTACCTCCGCGCCGAACGACAACGCCGCGGTCTCCTTCGACCATTCGATCGACAGCAGGCGGGCAGGGTTGACGAACACAAGCCTTCGCGTCCATGCCTTGCCGCTTGGTATCGTGTGGCAGGCAAGCGATCGGCTGCTGCCCGCCCCGCTCTCAAGCAGGGCAGTGCCTTTTCGACTGGAGGGAATCGTATCGGGAAGATGGTCGCTGCGACAGCAAAAGGAATCGCGTCTGTTCATGGGAAACCTGTCGTTGCAAACGCC
>JABACB010000236.1:0-262 GCA_014237925.1 Alphaproteobacteria bacterium | reverse complement strand
GCACGAAAACGACGAGAGCGCGCGCGCGCATCGCCTGACGCTAACGTTAAAGGGTAGCGACGAGCAATTGCAGATCGCCGCCGCCATCGACTTCGATCCCAAGAAAGAGTCGGGGATCGACAAAACGATCACGATCCTGCCGTACGAAGAAGGCGCAGATGCAAAAGATGACGAGCCTTCGCAGATCACCTCGCCCACACGATCGTCGAGAAGGGGCGGGCGAACAAACAACACGCTCGACCCCTCCAAGTTTCGCATCGTG
>JABACB010000235.1 GCA_014237925.1 Alphaproteobacteria bacterium | reverse complement strand
GCACAAAAGGTCTTTCCTGCTTTGACGCAAAAGCTGCTGGAAACCCTCACCGTCGAGAATGCGCTCCACAGGCGCAACGTTTTCGGTGCAAGTGCTCCCGCACGCGTGCGCGAGCAAGTCGCGCGCTTGAAAAACAACGCCAAGAGTGCAAAAGCCTCTGTTGCAAAACCATGAAGATTGCGAACAGACGCAGCAAGCTTTTCGAGCCTCGTCTTCTCGAACCTCGTCTTTTCGAGCCTCGTTTTCTCGTTTTGGCGTTGACGCTCTGCGCCACGTTGCTTTGCTGTGCCTCGCTTGCGAGCTGCGGTGTCCGCAAGCCGCCACAACCTCATGAGGATATCGAGAAGCCGCGCTATCCTCCGCGCTGACACGACCCGTGCCTGCGACCCCATCCGAAGCTCTTAACAAGACTCTTAACAAGACTCTTAAGAAGCCTCTTAAGGATTCTCTTAAGAACTCTCTTGCGAGCGCGCTTGACGACACCTTGCCGACAGGGCTAGAACGTCGCGAAGGCGGGCTGTGCTTTGTGGGAAAATCTTTGACCCAGCTTGCGGTCGATTTCGGCACCCCGCTTTATGTCTATGCAGAAGAGGTTTTGGAACGCCACGCACGCGCGTGGTGCGAAAGCATGCACAGCTGTTTCGGCGACAAGGCACTAGTTGCCTACGCGACGAAGGCGAACGATCGCCTGCGCGTGTTGCAAACCTTGACACGGGCGGGATGCGGTTTCGATATCGTCT
>JABACB010000234.1 GCA_014237925.1 Alphaproteobacteria bacterium | reverse complement strand
GACGCACAAGGCAGGTGCGCCACTACCGCCGTCTCGGCGTTCTTCTTGTTGTTACCCCTGCCTCCCGTCAGACGCGGCAGCAAAATATTCTTGGCGCAAGCGATCGCATCCAACACCTCGATCCCCTTGAAAAGACGAGCCCGTTGCAAACGCAAGGCGCAAGGTGCTGCTTCACACAAAAGAGGTTGCTCGCCCGCAAGCACCTCCTTCGGCAAAGCGCGATACAAACCCTCCAACGCGGCATCGCCCGCAGCGAAAAAACCCTTGCTGCGAAACGCCAAACCGCAACAATGGGCTTGCGCCTCTTCCAATCTTTCTCCGCGAACGCCCGCCCGCGCGCACAGACGCGACAAAGCCTCTTCCGTAGAAAACGACGCGACGGAGGAGGACGACCTCGCCTCGTTCTCATTATTTCCTGCGTTATTCTCTGCGTTATTCTCTGCGTTATTCTCTGCGCTGTTCCCTGCGTTGTCCCACTCACCGCCGAAAATGCGCGCAGCACAGCTGGGAAAAAAGACGAACGAAGGTGCAACTCCTCCCCTTTCTCCTTTTTTGCCCGCTCCCCTCTCGTCGCTGGCAGGCAACCTCCCCCTACTCGTAGCGGGTCGTAGCGGACGGACGAACATCTCCTCTGCAAATTTCTGCCCGCTCATCTGCAGCGCGCGATGCAACAGACGCGCTGCCCGTAGACCTAATCTACGACGCACGAAGAAAAGACAAGCCAACAAGAGCCTCGCCGACCGCG
>JABACB010000233.1 GCA_014237925.1 Alphaproteobacteria bacterium | reverse complement strand
TAAATATTGTTTCTTGAGGTTCTGTAAAGTTATTGAGGGCTATTCATGAATGTGTCACTGTTCAATCCACGAGGGTTGCACAGAGATGTTAAGGATCGGGGGTAAATGTGAATAGAGTTTTTAGGCAGATGTGGAATAATTGGAATGTTGAGTTATTCGGATTATTCGGAGTGGTTTACATTGGATTGGTTTGAACGTTGGATTAATGATGGAATTATAACTGTTACATTATTATCAATAATTATCAGTATATTTACATTATTTTACATATATTCAACATTTCAATCACAACGAGATTTAAACTCTATAACTATTGCTAAAAAATCATACGACATGATGAGAGAGAAATATTCGGATGTATATGATGATATTACTCGCAATTACTCTAATCGTGACAAGGATAAACATATTGTTATTAAATATGATAAAAATAATTTAATAAGTTTATTGAATGAATTGGAGATGGTGTGTTTACTTGTAAAAACAAACTCTATGAAACCTAGTAATGCATTTGAACTATTTATGCCAATATTATTACCATGTATAACTGATCAACAAATACAAAAACAGTATAGCCCCATAGCATATACTAACATAGAAACAGTTTCTAAATGGTGTATAGAATATTCTAAAAATTCAAGAATATTTAGTTTGAAGTATCGTTTTCGTGGGTTTGGTTGGTTGTAGAATAATTTGGACGATCATCATGTACACCAAATGCCTTTTTCATTTGACAGCCACAATCAG
>JABACB010000232.1 GCA_014237925.1 Alphaproteobacteria bacterium | reverse complement strand
TGCGCAGGGCTTCGTCCCTATCGTGGGACTGACCTTCGGCGACAACAGCTTCGATGTCGAGATACGCGATGCCAACGGCAACAAAGTCGCGCGACACTCGCTGCGCGCTACCCTCGAGGATACGGAAAACGTTCAAGGCTGGATCGAAGTCCGCAAGAAAGCCGCGCGCAACGATTTTGTCTCCGCAGTGCTGACATGGGGAGGAGGACCCTTCGTCTCTCCCGACAGACCCAAGACAGCGTATTACGGAGTGATCGACGACCTCGGCGATGTTCGCTGGCTGCATCGCTGGGAGGGTATTTCCTCGCCATGGACGGCGTTTGGGGTTCCCTTTGGCAGGAGAATTTTTCTTGCTTACGAAGGTCGCAGGATTTTCGTTGCCGATGTTTTCGGCAACAAAAAAGTGCTTTTCGATGGAAGAAACGCTTCTCCTGATCGTCGCGACTACTCTCTTCATCACGACTACACCTTCACGAACAAAGGCACGATGCTCCTGTTGGCAAATCCGATAACGGACGAAGGATACTATGTGGCGCAAGACAATATTGTCGTCGAAGTGGATGTGAACAGCGGCAAGACGATACGCGAGATCGATGTGAAAGACCCCTTGAAAGATGTTTTTGATGCGTCAGCAGGTCCGAAAATCGAAGACCGCGCTTTGATGCCCCAAAGAAAGCGCGACTGGATGCATCTGAACTCGGTTTTCTACGATGCTGACAGCGACACGATCATCCTCTCCGGACGCAACCAAAG
>JABACB010000231.1 GCA_014237925.1 Alphaproteobacteria bacterium | reverse complement strand
AGGAGACATTTAGCACAGCATCATATGATGCATCAGTTATGCTCACATATGGAGTCTGGTCAGGGATTAGGAACTGGGTCGTATGAGATGCGATTATATCGTTTGCTGTAAATCCAAATGCCAATGTATCTCCTGCTTTAGCATATGCAGGATTTGGGTTGTTGGTATTAAATGACATGGGGGATTCTAGATTTATAATTTGAACGCCATCATCATCCCGAGCTGTCACCAAGGCATACGTTGATGAGTCAATGGTGGTGGTGGTGATAAAATTTGCACCATCTAGTTCCGTATAGCCACCTGCATTATCGACAATAGTCGATACTGGAGTTGGGGCGTATGGGTTTGTAATGTCTATGATTTGAACGCCACTCGCTTCAAAAACATGGTTATACGGAGATGTCACAAAGGCGTACGTTGATGAATCCGTGGTGGTGATGGCAATAGAGCTTGCATCTACTAGTTTACTATACGTGGGACCATGACTAAGAGATGATACAGCAAATGGCACGTATGGGTCTGTAACGTCTATGATTTGAATGCCATGATCACGTTGACCTGCCACCAAGGCGTACGTTGATGAGTTGATGGTGGTGGTGGTGATATAGATCGCACCGTTTAGTTCCGTATAGGCATTGTTACCATCGGTAATAGATGATACTGCAGTGGGGTTGGACGGGTTTGTAATGTCAATGATTTGAACGCCGTTATCATCACTAGATGCCACCAAGGCGTACGTTGATGAGTTGAGGG
>JABACB010000230.1 GCA_014237925.1 Alphaproteobacteria bacterium | reverse complement strand
GCGTTCGTTCTGAGCCAGGATCAAACTCTAAGGTTGTTCCGGGCCCGTAAGCGTATGCACGAGAACCCTCCGCAAAGAGAAAATCTCGTGCTGCATACGGGCTTAGCGTCTTTGAGCAAAGCGCGCCAACCCCGTATCCCATTCGATACACAATGTCCAACAAGCGAGACGCGCGGTGCGCGAATCACTAATAGTGATTGTAGCCTGTTTGGGGAGGGGTGCAACAGTTTTTTTCGTTTTTTTGTAAAAATTAAAAAAACGCGCAAAACTCGCCGCACCCCAAAACTCATTCAAGAATCACTCAAAAAAAACCGCGTTCAAACCCGCGTTCTCTCACATCTCCTCCAGTGCCACCACCTCGCTCTGCTCCGTCGCAGGATTCGTCAGCAACCGCTTGCGCAGCCGCTCCACCACCTTGCGCGCCTCGTCCTCGTCGTGCGCGCACAACAGCAAATCCATCACCTTGCCACAACGCACCGCCTCGATCTGCCCCAGCCCCGCCTCGCGCCCGACGCGCGCCACCGCCTCGCCCTGCGGATCCAACATATCCCCCTGCAACATGACGACGACCCTCGCCCGAAAACGCTTCATGCGAAGCCGCTCCTTCGACGATGTTTATTCGACACTGCGGATGCCCTCTGCGGACTTGCCGTTCCCCTGTGCCTTACCCTTTTTGGCGACACTGTTCTGCTTCAAGGCGCTGTTGGAGGGCAGCACGCCGAGTCTGCGCGCGACTTCTCGATAGGCACGTTC
>JABACB010000022.1 GCA_014237925.1 Alphaproteobacteria bacterium | reverse complement strand
CCGATCGAACTGTCCTCCTCGTCGCCAACAGGCGTCTCCAACGAAATCGGCTCTTTCGCAATCTTCATCACCTTGCGAACCCGCTCCAGAGGCATATGCAACTTCTCCGCCAACTCGTCAGGCGTAGGCTCGCGCCCGATCTCGTGAAGCATCTGGCGCGACGTGCGCAACAACTTGTTGATCGTCTCGATCATATGCACAGGAATGCGAATCGTGCGCGCCTGATCGGCAATCGAACGCGTGATCGCTTGGCGAATCCACCAAGTCGCATAGGTGGAAAACTTGTAACCCCGCCGATACTCGAACTTGTCGACAGCCTTCATCAACCCGATGTTCCCCTCCTGAATCAGATCGAGAAACTGCAACCCGCGATTCATATACTTCTTGGCAATAGAAATCACCAGCCGCAGATTGGCTTCGATCATCTCCTGCTTCGCTTCGCCGGCGATTCGCTCGGCTTTGCGGATGTCGTTGTTGAGCAAGCTCAGCTCCGCCGTCGGCATCATGGTCTCTTCCGCCAAGGAGCGCATCTGCGCGCGCAACGCCTCGACCTTATTGCCGTGCAGCTGGACGAAGTTTTGCCACTCCTTGCTCTTTTTTTTCTGCGTCTCCAGCCACCCTTCGTCGAGCTCGTTGCCCTGATAGTCCTTGCGAAACTCGGCGATGGGAATGCGCGAGCGGCGTGCCAATCCTGCGATCTGCATCTCCCATTGCGAGATTTTTTGATGGTGAAAACGTAGCTTGTCGATGATCTCCTCGCGCTTCAAAGCATGCAGGTTGATGGCGGTCATGGCGGCGACGACCTCCGCGATCAACGACTGATAGGCTCCGTTGAGCGACGCAGGGATCGTGCTTCCGCGTTGCAAGCAGCGCAAACGCTTGCGTTGCAGCTTTTCGAGCTGCGCGTAATGCCTGCCGATCGCCAAGAACTTCTCGATGGTCGCGGGCTTGAGCGATTGCTCCATCACGCTGACAGGAGGAGCGAGCTCGTCTTCGCGCGCCGCGTCATTAGCCTCGTCGTCGTCGCGTCGCGCCTTGTTGGCTGCGTTGTCGCTTCTTTCGGCGGAAGCCGTTTTCGAGAGCGTTTTTTTGTTGTGCGTCTCGTTCCAAGTTTTTTCCAAATCGATGATTTCACGCAAGACACATTGTCCCTGTTCGAGCTCGTCGTGCCACAGCAAGAGCGAGTGCAGCGCTAAAGGACACGCGCACAAGGCGCGAATGACGGAGCGGTTTCCCGCCTCGATTCGCTTTGCGATGGCCACCTCTCCTTCGCGCGACAGTAGCTCGACCCCTCCCATTTCGCGCAGGTAGATTCGCACGGGGTCGTCGGTGTAGCTTACCTCTGCGCCTGCGGCGGGTTCGCTTTTTTTGGCGACAGGCTCTTTCTCCTCGGTCTCTTCCTCTTCCCACGCCTCGCCGTCGTCGTCTGGCATCTCCTGGGATGCAGACGCTGGGGCTGCAGACGTTGCGGCTGCAGACGTTGCGGAGAGACGCGAAGCCTGCTGTTCGGCGCGGGGGTTGTTCTGCGGCGAGATGCCGCGGCGCGCGAGTCGTTCGAGCAGCTCGTCGAGGTCTTCGGGAGCCCGCAGATCTTCCGGCAAGAGCGTTTCGATCGTTTGCAGATCGACGAGGTTTTCGGGATGCTGCCCGACGCGTCGAACGATTTTCGCAACGAGATCGCGCATACGCCGCATCCTCTGTTCGCGCTCGCTGTCGCGTTTGTCCGCGCCGCCGCGTGTCATCGAGCGGGAGAAGAACCCCTTCACCTTTCGGAAGAAAGAGGGTTTTTCTTGCGATGCTTGCTCAGAGGTTTTGTCAGTCTTCATGGCACGAGAGGTAGTACGAGAGGGCATAAGGAGAGGGTGAACGGGTTGCGTGGGACGGATGCGTTGCGGCGGCGCACGCGCAATCGAAACTTCTTGCCAAATCTCTTGCCAAGTCTTCTACCAAACCTCCTGCCCAGCCTCGATTCTTCAAGGCAGGCTGTCGGCTTGTGATGCGCGCACGAGGGATGGAGAGCAAAATCTATACCGAAGAGGACGCGTGAGTCAAGAACGAGGTCAGGGGAAATCAGTGGTCGGCTTGCATCTTTTCGTGGAAGATTCGACTGGCTTCTGTGCGGACATGGCTTTTGTGTCGTTCGGGCTCTGTGTTGTCGTGTTTCAAATCTTTTCGCATGGCGAAGTATTCGAGGGCGAGAAAGATTTTTTCGACATTTTCTTGAACCTGCTCGATGGGCGCTTGGGCTTGCAAGTAGGGATTTTGCGCGAAGAAGTCGGAGCTTCGCGCAATGTTTTGCAAAACTTCGCCTGCGCTCTGCCACAGGATTTGCGTGAGGTTTGCGTTGTCAGGAGCGTCTTCGTAAGCGAGCAGCATGGCTTGCCTTGCCGCGTCCAAGTCGTGCGGCAAGGCGGTTCTGGCGAATCGCTCTTCGTAGGCGTCCCACAGCTGCGGACGGCTTGCCAAGACTGCCAGCAGCCGTTCTTGCAAATGGCGTAATTGCTTCTGCTCGTCGTTGGAGAAGGGCATAAATTCTTGCGCAATCGGGTCTCGCTTGTTTTGCCTGCGACGCTCTGCGAACAAGGCATCTTTGAAGAAGGCGCGATAGTGCTTGGCGAGCAGGGGTGCTTTGACGGCGTTGGCATGCTCGGAGAGCGTTTTTTCCAAGGCAGCAAGCTGCTCTGGCGTTTGCAGGGGTGAGCGCGCGTTTTTTTCGTCGCGCCACAAGAAGGCGCTGACGGCTTCGGTTTTTAGGAGCGCCTCGCGCCACTTTTCGATTCCGAAGGCTGCGACGAAGCTGTCCGGATCGTGTCCTTCGGGCAAGAAGAAGAGCCGAAGGTTTCGCGTCTCGTCGAGCAGGGGCAGAGCGCGCAGGACGGCGCGTTTGGCGGCGAGCGCACCCGCCTTGTCTCCGTCGAAGCAGAGGACGGGGGTCTCGGCGCATTGCCACAGGAGGAGGAGTTGTTGTTCGGAGAGTGCCGTGCCGAGACTGGCGAGGCTTGTTGCGAAGCCTGTCTTGTCGAGGGCGAGGACATCGGTGTAGCCCTCGACGAGAACTGTCGGTGTTTTTTGTGCGGTGCGGGGAGCGTTGCGGACGCGCGCGAAGTTGTAGAGATTTTGCCCTTTGGCGAAGAGGGCGGTCTCAGGCGAGTTGAGGTATTTGGGCGGGGTGAAGTCTGCTTTGCCGTTCGAGGTTGCTTGTGTTGTGCGCCGCTCTTGCTTCAAGCTTGTGTCGAGGAATCTTCCTCCGAAAGCGATGGTGCGCGCTTGTGCGTCGTCGATGGGGAAAAGGATGCGCGAGCGAAACCGTGCGCGCAGTTGTGGTTTCTCCGAGCTCTGTCTTTCGACGACGAGTCCCGCCTCGACGAGGTCTTTCTCGGAGCGGTTGTCAGATTTCATCGCTTCGAAGAAGGGCTTGGTGTTGCTATCCGCCCATCCGAGCGCGAATCGTTCGGCGCATGCTCTGTCGAGTCCGCGTTGTTTGAGGTAACGCCGCGCTGCTGCGCCCTCGGATGCAAAGAGGGCGCGGCGGTAGAAGGCTTCGGCGCAGGCGATCGTTTCTCGAATTCGCTCCCAGTGCTGTCGTCTTTGCTGTGTTTTCGGAGTTTCGGGCTTTCGCTTGAGAGCGACGCCTGCCTGTTGAGCGAGGGATTGGAGCGCTTGGAGAAAGGTGAGTCCTTGTGTTTTTTGCAACCATGTGAACGCGTCGCCCTTTGCGCCGCAGCCGAAGCAGTGATAGAAGCCCTTGTCCTCGACGACATGGAAGGAGGGAGTTTTCTCGCGGTGAAACGGACAGAGTCCGACGAATCGTTGTCCGCGTCGCTGCAAGACGACGAGCCTCGAGACGAGAGCCCTGAGGCTGACGCGACGGCGAATATCTTCTGTCTGCCCGTCCATATCGCCCCGTCGGGGTTGCGTGCTACTGCTGCGCCAGCAGTTCTTTGGCGCGCTTGCCGGCGTAGGCGAAGTCGACGGCGCCGGGGTGTTGCTTTCGCAGCTCGCTCATGACGCAGCTCATGCCTTTGAGCCCCGATAGATTCTTCGCTTCGACGATCTCCGCGATGGCTCGTTCGATTTGCGGCTCGGTCATCGGCTGGGGAAGGAAGCGTCGAATCACTTCTATTTCGCGCTGTTCCTGCTTGGCGCGCGCGGGGTGTCCTGCTTTCTCGTACGCCGCGATGCTCTCTTGGCGTTGGCGGATCATCGTCTGCAAGACGGCGAGAATCTCGTGTTCGGCGAGGCTGTCTTCACCCTTGCCTTGACTGCGCAAGGCGATGTCGCGGTCTTTGAGCGCGGCGAGGATCAAGCGCAAGGTCGCCACCGCATGCGCCTCGTGGCTGCGCAAGGCGACCTTCAGGGCTTGCGTGAATTGTTCTCTCAGATCTTGTGTCATCTCTACTCCTCTTGGCGAACAATTGTGTTCCGATTCGCTCGTGGAGTCGAGTCGAAATCCCTGTCCGAAATCTCTGTCCGAAATTCCTGCCCGAAATTCCTATCTTGGAAAAGGCTGGTGACAGGCTAGCGGCTTTGCTGTAGTGTAGCCTTAGTGGGAGGAGGTTTTGTCCTTGTTGTTGTTACTTTTTGCATACGATGCGCCGTAGGGTTTTCTCTTCGTCCGGGGATGTAGCCGCGTCTCTTGTGCTGGAGGACGGCAGCGTTTGGCGCGGTGCGGGGTTCGGAGCGCACGGCGTGGCGTTGGGCGAGCTTTGTTTCAACACGGCGATGAGCGGCTATCAGGAGATACTGAGCGATCCGTCCTATGCGGATCAGATCGTGGTGTTCAGCTTTCCGCACATCGGCAATGTGGGCGTGAATGCGGCGGACGAGGAATCCTCAGGCATCAAGGCGCGGGGCTGTGTTGTGGCGCAGCGTCCGAGCGAGCCTTCCAACTGGCGCGGCGAGCAGGATTTTTCCTCGTGGCTGTGCGCGCAAGGTGTTGTAGGGCTGTACGATGTGGATACGCGCTCCTTGGTGCGCTTGTTGCGCGACGGCGGGGCGCAGCGTGCGGCGATCGTCTTCGAGGAGAAACGTTTTTCGCTGAAGGCTTGCCTGAAAAAAGTGCGCGCTTGGCCAGGCTTGAAGGGAGCAGAGCTGGCTCGCGCTGTCTCCTGTCGAGAGCCATACGTTTGGAGTGATTCCGGGGGTAATTCCGGGGGTAATTCTGGGAGCAATGCTGATAGCAATTCTGGAAGCGACTCTGGGAGCGACCCCGAGAGTGATTCTGGGAGCGACTCTGGGAGTGATTCTGAACATGATTTGGGGAGCGATCCTTCGCGCACGCCCCTTTCGGTTGCGCCGCGGAAATCTCGTCTGCCGAGCGTGCATGTCGTTGCGCTGGATTTCGGCATGAAACGAAATATCCTGCGCTGTCTTTCCTCTGGCGGAGCGCGCGTCACGGTTGTGCCTGCGACGACTTCGAGCGCGGCGATTTTCGATTTGCATCCTGACGGCATTTTCCTTTCCAACGGTCCTGGCGACCCTTCTGCGAGCACACTTTACGCGCAAAGCATGTTGAAGCCGTTGCTCTCGTCGCACATTCCGATGTTCGGCATCTGCCTCGGCTTCCAGCTGTTGGCGCACGCGCTCGGCGCGCGTAGCGAGAAGATGTCGTTCGGACACCATGGCGCGAACCACCCTGTGCAAGTTCTTTCGAGCGGACAGGTCGAGATCACCTCGCAAAACCACGGGTTCGCCGTTCCCGTCGACTCGCTGCCTGAAGATGTGGAGGCGACGCATGTCTCTCTTTTCGACGGCACGTTGGAGGGCTTTGCCTCGAAGGAACGCCCTGTTTTTGCAGTCCAATACCACCCTGAAAGCTCGCCCGGCCCGCACGATTCGCGCCACCTTTTTGCACGCTTCCTGAAGAACTGCCGCCGCTTCCAAGCGACCCAAACAACCTCCTCTTCTTCCTCTTCTCCCGCTGGGTCTGCGACGGCTTCTGCCGATTGATGTCTGCCCTGCCTTCCGAGCGTGGTTTTTCCGCAGCATCGCTCTTCGTATGGCTGTTCGCCCTGTCCGTCTCTACGCGCGTTGTCTATAACGAAACCGCACAGCTGTTCTTCTTCTCGACGCTGTTCGCCTGCGGCTGGAGCGTCCCCTCGTTGCGCACGAGCGTCCTTGCAAACCTGCAACGATTTTTGGCGCGCAGCGAAGGAAAAATCGTGCTGTTGCTGCTTCTCTCGGCAACGCTCACAACCCTCCTTGCCAGCGTGCGCAGCGACAAGGCTTTGGGAGCGTTCTTGTGGCTCAACTGGCTGAAAACCCTCACGGTGGGCATCGCGCTGTTCGGCTGTACAGCCTTGCTCGCTCAGCCGCGTGAGATCCTACAACGCACCTTCCGCCTAGTTGCGCTCTGTCTGCTTGCAGCGATGTTCGTTTGGACATGCCTTATGGTCGCCGAACGGCTGAGCCCTGGCTTTTCCGCGCCCTACTCCCAACACGCCTACCTCTACTGGCTTTACAGCCAAATGGGCATGGTCGCAATCTTCTTCCCGCTGCTTTTTGCCGCCTTCGCCAGCAAGGGAAAAAATATCGCCTTCGCACAAACGGCTCCCCATAGCATCACCACTTCCCTCTTCGCAACGCCCCTCTTCTGGCGTTGTTGTGTCGCGGGCGCAGCCTTGCTCTTGCTGTGCGCCGCCGTTCTCACCGAACGCCGTATCATGGGCGTCGCCTTGAGTGCCTCTTTGTTCGTGCTTGTCCTTGCCTTAGGACTCAGGAGTCGCCTGCGTCTATGGCTGCCCTTCAGCGTTTTGGGCATATTGCTTTTCGTCGCCGTCTTGTTGCTCTACCTCTACCACAACCCTGTCGTCTACGGGGTCAAAAGCCGCCTGTGCGAAAGCTGCAACATCCTCTACCTGCCTTCGTGGTTGGTCGACGACGGGCGACAGATCGTATGGCACGAAACCCTTCTCGTGTGGCAAGACCATCCCTGGCTGGGACGAGGCATCCGCAACGACCTCACCTTTTCCGTCACCCACCCGCACAGTCGCTTCTTGCAAGTGTTGAGCGGTTTGGGGATCGTAGGCTTTGTCTTGTTCGTATCGCTGCTGTTGCTTGTGTTCGTCAAAGCCAGCCTGAGTTGGTGTCGTACAGGCTCTCTTTCTTCTCTGTCCTTG
Source organism: Alphaproteobacteria bacterium (assembly GCA_014237925.1). GTDB lineage: Bacteria > Pseudomonadota > Alphaproteobacteria > JABAAW01 > JABAAW01 > JABAAW01. Next base: position 19,151 of record JABACB010000022.1, on the reverse strand, counting down.
ATGTTTGTCCACTGCGTGTATTGGTCGACAGGTCTTTTTGATCTCAGCGTTTGGGTGCCTTGGCATTTTTGCATGTATGCAAGCGCGATCGTCCTGAGCGTCTGCTTGGACAAGCTTGGGGCGAGAGCGGAGGAGTTTCAGGAGGGTTAAAGACTACGGGCGGCGACAAGGTTCTTAGCCGCCGCCCGTAAGTTCTAGGGGTTTTCTAGGGGTTTTCTAGAAGTCCATGCCTCCACCCATTCCGCCGCCTGGAGGCATCGGCATGGATGTTTTGGGTTCGGGTCTGTCGGCGACGGCGGCCTCGGTGGTGATGACCAGCCCTGCGACGGATGCGGCGTCTTGTAGCGCTGTCCGCACGACCTTTGTGGGGTCGATGATGCCCGCCTTGACGAGGTCTCCGTAGACGCCTTTTTGAGCGTCGAAGCCCCAGTTTCGCTCTTTCTGCTCGAGCATCTTTCCTACGATGACGGCACCCTCTTCGCCTGCGTTCTCGGCGATCTGCCATGCGGGCGAGGTTAGCGCACGCTTGACGATATCGATTCCGGCGCGCTGGTCGTCGTTCTCGGGTTTGAGTCCTTCGAGGATTGTAACGGCGTGGAGCAGGGATGCGCCTCCGCCGGCGACGATTCCTTCTTCGACGGCGGCTTTCGTTGCGTTCATGGCATCTTCGACGCGGTCTTTGCGCTCTTTCACCTCGACCTCGGTCGCCCCTCCGACTCGGATGACGGCGACGCCGCCCGCGAGTTTGGCGAGGCGTTCTTGCAGTTTTTCGCGGTCGTAGTCGGAGCTGGTATCGTCGATCTGAGAGCGGATTTGCGTGCAGCGTCCTTCGATTTGGCTGCTTTCGCCTGCGCCGTCGATGACGGTGGTGTCTTCCTTGTCGATGCGCACGCGCTTGGCGGAGCCGAGCATGGAGACCTCGATGCCTTCGAGCTTGATTCCCAAGTCTTCGGAGATGAGCTGTCCGCCGGTGAGAATGGCGATATCTTCGAGCATGGCTTTCCTGCGGTCTCCGAATCCCGGCGCCTTGACGGCGGCGACCTTGAGTCCTCCGCGCAGCTTGTTGACGACGAGCGTTGCCAACGCTTCGCCTTCGACATCTTCGGCGATGATGAGAAGTGCACGCGACGATTGGACAACCTTTTCCAGCACCGGCAGCATGGGCTGCAGAGAAGAGAGCTTCTTCTCGTAGAGCAGGATGAGCGGATTTTCCATCTCGACGATCATCTTCTCGGAGTTGGTGACGAAGTAAGGCGAAAGATAGCCCCTGTCGAACTGCATGCCTTCGACGATATCGACTTCGGTTTCCAGCCCTTTCGCTTCTTCGACGGTGATGACGCCTTCGTTGCCGACTTTCTCCATGGCATCGGCGATTTTTTTGCCGATGGCAGCTTCGCCGTTCGCCGAGATGGTGCCGACTTGGGTCACCTCTTCGTTGGTGGTGATCTTCTTGGAGCTACCTTCGATGTCCTTGACGACGGCAGCGACGGCGAGATCGATTCCGCGTCTGAGATCCATGGGGTTCATGCCTGCGGTCACGGCTTTGACGCCTTCGCGCACGATGGCTTGGGCGAGCACGGTTGCGGTCGTGGTTCCGTCGCCTGCGACGTCGTTCGTTTTCGAGGCGACTTCGCGCACGAGTTGAGCACCCATGTTTTCGAATTTGCCGTGCAGTTCGATTTCTTTGGCGACGGTGACGCCGTCCTTGGTAATCCTGGGCGCGCCGAAGGATTTTTCGATGACGACATTGCGTCCTTTCGGACCGAGCGTCACCTTGACAGCGTTGGCGAGAATGTCGACGCCCTTGAGGATTTCGCCTCGTGCGTCGAGAGAGAACTTCACATCTTTGGCCGACATGGCTTTATCTCCTGATGTTGTGGGTTTTGTGAGGGTTGTTTCTTCGGTGTTTGTGGTTTCGGAATTATTCTAGGATTCCCATGATGTCGGTTTCTTTCATGATCAACAGCTCTTCGCTGTCGAGCTTGACCTCGGTTCCCGACCATTTTCCGAAGAGGATCTTGTCTCCTTTCTTCACATCGAGGGGTGTTATCTTGCCGTCTTCGGAACGCGCTCCGGAGCCCACGGCGATGATTTCGCCTTCCATGGGTTTTTCTTTAGCCGTATCGGGAATGATGACCCCGCCTGAGGTTTTTTCCTCCTCTTCGAGGCGGCGCACCAAAACGCGATCGTGTAGCGGACGGAACTTCATGCCGTCTTCCTCCTGTCTGTTGTAGAGTTGTCGCGCAAGACGCTTGCGCGGAAGGTCAGGGCGACGAGTGTCTCCCTTCTCTCATTCTATATGGTTGAGCCGAGCCTTCGAGTCAAGGGGATCTCAAAATAATTGTCAAAATGTCCGAAAAAAATATCCGAAAAAAATGTCCGAAAAAATATCTTGCACAAAAGCGGAGACGACAATGCCGACAACGCACGAAACAGGACGAAGCGATAGGCGTGTCGAGGGCTACACTTTGGCGTTCGACGCTTGTTCGGTCGGGATTTCTTTCTGTCTGTGGGAGGGCAACGAGGTTCGCCTGCGCTGGTCTGCGGCGCACGGCGAGGCGTTGGCGGAGGACTTGCCTTGTCTGCTCAACGACAAGATCACCGAAGAGACCTCGAAGGGGGGAGGATTTTCGTATCGATCGTTACGCAGAATTTGTTTTGTTCGGGGCCCCGGCAGCTACACGGGGTTGCGAGCGAGTCTTTCTGTCGCGCGGGGGTTGAGGGTCGCTTGTCGGGGGTTGGATATGTATTCGATAACGAGCATCGAGGCGGGGTTACAGGCGGCGGACGCGTGCAGAGAAGGTGTTGGCGGGGGGTATGTGTTGTCGTTGGTCGAGAGCTTTCGAGGGGCGTGGTACGGGCAGGCGTTCGTGAGGGGGAAGCCCTTGGGGAAGCCCTTGGGGAAGCCCTTGGGAGAACCTTTGGAAGAACCTTTAGGAGAGCCTTGGGGAGAACCTTTAGGAGAGCCTTGGGGAGAGGTTCGTGTGTTGGGGGAGGAGGAGTTGCGCTTGTGGGTGTTGGAACTCTTGGAGGCGGGGGGCGGAAAAAAATTGTGTCTTTGTGGCGGGGGAGTCGAAAGGGCTTTGGGGGTATTGGGAAGTTTCCCTGACGGTTTGTTGGTGGCGGGGGGGGTGGGAGATGCATGGGAGTTCTCGCGCAAGCTGGTGGCGGGGGAGGATGCGCTGTATGCGCGAGGGGAGGCGGCGCTGCAGCCCGTGTACATGCGCGCACCGGTGTGAACGCATACAAAACAAAAGAGGGCAAAACCCCTCGCGCTCCCCATTGCATACGCCTCACGACTCTTCAGAAATCCCTATCCAGAAATCCCTATCCAGAAATCCCTATCCAGAAATCCCTATCTCCGTAGCCTCCGCCACAACCCGCCGAACACCCGCCCCTCCTCGCCACGCCACAGCCTCGCCACATTCTCCCGATGCCGCCAAACAACGATTCCCACCACCCCGAACATTCCCCAAACGACAACATCCCCCCCCAAAAACAAGCTTCCCCCCACCAAGAACAGACAAACCGCCAACGATGCCAACGAAGAAAAACCCCACAACCCCAAAACCCCCACCCACAACAACGCCGATGCAACGAACAGATTGGAAGAAAACACCAACACAACCCCAAACATGCTCGCAACCCCCTTCCCCCCCCGCAATCCCCTGCTCCAGACGGGGAAGCAATGCCCCAACAAACAACCGACAGCAGCGAAGGACTCTCCCCACGCAAGAAATCCGACATTGTCTCCGAAACGCAACGCAAACAAATCGGCGCTCGAATCCATCACATAGCGCGCCGCCAACACCGCCACCACCGCCTTCACCACATCCAACGCGACCACCGCGAAAGCCCTGCCCCACCCTGCATAGCGCAAAACATTCGTAGCCCCTGTGCTGCCCGATCCCACCTCTGTCAGATACCTCCCCCCCAAGCTGCTGCGCGCAACCCAAGGACCCGAAGGAAACAGCCCGCACAAATAACCCCAAACGAAGACACCCGCCAACAACGCCAACAACATCATCCGCTCTCCATGTTTCGATCGAAGACGATCCTTCCGTCAACCCAAGTTTTCATCACCAGTCCCCTCACCTCGACTTCGTGAAACGCCGTGTTCTTCGATTTGCTACGCATCTGCTCCTCGCGTATCACCCACCTCCGTTCAGGATCGCACAACAGCAAATCGGCGGGCTCTCCTGTCTGCAGCGTCCCCCCCCCGATGTTCAACAACCGAGCAGGGTTGGTCGCAAGCTTGCAGAATATCTGCGCGAGCGAAAGGTCCTCCAAGTGTGTGAGACAAAGCGCAAGCGTCGTCTCAAGCCCGATCATACCACAGGCAGCCAACGGCAGCGGAAGACGCTTCGAATCCTGATCCTGCGGCGAGTGGTCGCTTGCGATGCAATCGATGGTGCCGTCGAGCAAGCCCGCAACAACGGCTTTCCTGTCCGCCTCGCTACGAAGCGGAGGCGTGACCTTGGCGAACGTCCTGTAGCCCACAAGCGCGCTCTCGTTGAGACAGAAATAATGCGGCGCGGTGTCGCAGCTGACCTGCAATCCCTTCTTCTTCGCTCGCCTGACCGCATTCAGCGCGGCCTCGGTGGTGAGATGGGCAAAATGACAGCGTCCGCCAGTGCCCTCCAGCAAGCGCAAGTCCCTCTCTACGACGATGGCTTCCGCAGCGGCGGGAATGCCGACCAACCCCAGCCTGTCGGCAACCTCGCCTTGGTTCATGTCGCCTTCTTCCGCGAGCGCTCGGTCTTCGGCATGCTGGACGACGAGCGCATTCAACCCCCGCGCGTAAGTGAGAACGCGCGTCATGACGCGCGCGTTTTGGATGACGCGCTCCCCGTCGGTAAAGCCGAGCGCACCGCTTTCTTGCAACAACCCCATCTCCGAGATCTGCTCGCCCCGCATGCCTTGCGTCGCAGCTGCGTAGCAGTAGATCTTACAACCCTTCTGCTCTCTGCCGCGTCGTGCGACAAACTCGACGACCGAAACATCGTCGATGACGGGCTGGGTCGAAGGCAGGCAGACCATCGAGGTCACCCCGCCCGCCGCCGCCGCCGCTATCGCAGAGGCGATCGTCTCCTTATGCTCTTCGCCGGGCTCGCGCAGCTGGACGCGCATATCCACAAGCCCGGGCGCAAGCACCAGCCCCTCGGCGTCGATGCGGAGCGCGTCTTTCGCAACCTCGTCGAGCGCATCGTCGTCGCGCGCTTTGATCTTGCCGTCTTCGATCAACAGCGCGCCTAAAAAACCTCGATCCTCGGATGGTTTCTCGGATTCTTGCTTCCAGACAGGATCGACCAGCCGCGCGTTTTCGATCAACGTTTGCTTCATCGCAGGAACTTCACCCGCTCAACAACTCCAAACAGCTCATGCGCACGGCAACCCCCTTCTCGACCTGATCGTGGACGAGGTTGCGTCCCAAATCGTCCGCCAAGATCGAATCGATCTCGACCCCTCGATTCATCGGCCCCGGATGCATCACCAACGCATCGGAGCGCGCACAAGCCAGCTTCTCGTGCGTCAAGCCGTAGAAGTGAAAGTACTCGCGGATCGAAGGAACGAAGATGCCCTGCATGCGCTCGGTCTGCAAGCGCAGCATCATGACGATGTCACAATCGGACAAGCCCTCACGCATGTCGGTGAAAACATCGACACCGTGCAGCGAAGGCTGGTCGGGCAGGAGCGTCGGCGGCGCGACGATGCGTACCGCTGCGCCCATCTTCTGCAACAACAGAATGTTGGAACGCGCGACGCGCGAATGTCGGACATCGCCGCAAATGGCGACCTTCAAGCCCTCCAATCTACCCTTGCGGTGGCGAATCGTCGCGGCATCCAACAGAGCTTGGGTCGGATGCTCGTGAAAGCCGTCGCCCGCGTTGATCACATGACAATCCAACTTCTCGGCAAGCAACTGGACCGCGCCCGAATGCGGGTGACGCACCACCAACAAATCGGCAGCCATGGCGCGCAAGGTCTGCGCCGTGTCGATCAGCGTCTCGCCCTTGCGAATCGAAGAATGCGCGACCGAAATGCTGGTGACCTCCGCACCCAGTCGTTTCGCCGCCAGCTCGAACGAGACGCGCGTGCGTGTCGAGTTCTCCATAAACATGTTGATGACATTAATTCCCTTCAGGGCTTCGCTACAACGTTTCAAATGCCTGCCGCTGCGCATGTAATACTCGGCGCGATCGAGAATCGTCCTAATGTCGCAAGCCTCCATATCCTCGATTCCCAACAAGTGTTTGAAGGGAAGAGACTTGCTTTTTTTTGAAACAACCTTGGCGGAGGGCTTGGAATCCCTCGTCCTTGCAGAAGCTCGCGGCGCTGCTTTGTTAGGAGAGACGAGGTGAAGTTGGGGAGAAGCCATGTCGGCTTGCTTCTTTCCGTGTGGCACAACCTTTACGATTCGTACTCTTCCACAACCCGCCAGACAAGGTCAACCTTTTTTGTCAACCCTTTTGGTCAACCCTTTTTGTCAACCCTTAGACTATGGGGGGCTAGGTTTGGGTAACAAGCGTTTGAGTGGCTAAGAAAGACGCCCGAGGCTTGCCAGACACGCGTGCTGCAAGATGCCGCGCAAGCGCGCGTCGCCGATTCCCTCCAACGCCTCCGCCCCTGCAACTAACGCCTTCTTGGCAACCGAGGCACAATCATCGAAGCAACCCGTCTCGCGCATCAGGCTCGCCACCTCGTCGATCTCGCCTGAAGCACAATCGCTACGCACAAGCAGCTGCTCGATGCGTCGGCGCTGCTTCCTGCCGATGCGCGAAAGGCACAAGACCAGCGGATAGGTGATTTTGCCGTCTCTCAGATCGTCGCCGCGACTTTTCCCCAAAGTCCTGCTCTCGCCAAGGTAGTCGAGCATGTCGTCGGTGAGCTGGTAGCCGATGCCGAACTGCTCGCCGAAAAGCGCCAGCGCACGCTGCTTCTGGGTTGATGCGCGCGCAAGCAAGGCCGCGCTCAGCGTGGCAGCGCGAAAGAGCGCGCCCGTCTTGTCCCTGACAATATCCAAGCTCTCGTCAGGCGTCATAGAAAGCGCGCGCGCGCTGTAGAGCTGGCGTACTTCGCCCTGCGTCAGACGGAGCGCCGTTTGCGACAACAGGGTCAGAATCTTCATCTCGCTCTGGCGACACATCAGGTCGAAGGCACGCGCGAACAGAAAGTCTCCGACAAGCACCGAGGCTTGCGCACCCCACACATGATGCGCTGCGGGCAAGCCGCGCCGCATCTTCGAGCCATCGACGACATCGTCGTGCAGAAGGCTGGCGCAGTGGATCGCCTCGATCGCGCCGCCCAGCAGGATCGTCCCCTGTAGAACCTTCTTCTTGCTCTGGCATCCCAAGAGCTTCGCCGAGGCGATCAGCAAACGCGACCGAAGGCGTTTCCCTCCCGACGCAACGATATGCCGCACGACATCGGGCAACGGTGTCGCCAACCCCAAAGTTTCCTCCAGCAAGAGCCGCGAGACAGCGTGCGTCTCCTGCTCCGTCTCGGCGTACAGGGCGGCGAAGTCCTCGAAAGGCTTCGGTTGCAACGACGAAAGCATCGCATCCTCAGCCGAAAACTCCGATGCAGCCTCCGTATCGGGATTCGTATCGGGATTCGGGCTGGAAAACAGCATCGGCAACATCTTCGAGCTCCAAACGCGCACGCGACTCTCCCGCAACGCACGAAGTTTGCCGCGTTTCAGCGAATCCGCCGACAGAGTCGTCATCTTGTCACAACGGACAGCACGAAGAATCGAGATAGGGCATCGTACAGACAACAAGCAACACAAAAAAAGACTTGACCCGCAAGCTTAGAACCTGTTAATCAAGCGCGTGCAACAGCATAAAAGACGCGCCTTGAGGAATCAATCGCAAAACACCGCAATCGAAGGTCGTCCGCTCTTCATCCCTCCCCTTCCTTCTCCGCTCGCTACAATTTGGCAGGCTTATGGCAGAACTCCTCGTCGTGCTTTGGCGTGACATTCCCGCTCAAGTGATCGCGCGACGCTCGCGGCGCGATCAAGTAAAACGTGTGCTCGCGCCGCGTTTCGCCGTAGCGATCGACAAGGCTGCGATGCGCGGAGGCGCGCGCGATGCGGAACGCTACTTGCAAGAGTGGCGCAAGAGCGCGCCTGAGGTTTGCGACGAAGACTTGGAGCAAGCCTCAGCTGCGCGTGCGCAAGAGCTGGAAGCAGCTTACGACGACGAGCGCCTTGCCGCCCTTGTTGCCAATGGCGGCGCGGAGCAACGCTCGGCGTGAACATAACTTCTTCACACACTTCTTCACACACAAGGACAGACTTTTTATGACGACCCGCACCCTTGTCGCGTCTGCGACGAAAGAGCATGTGATCGCCTTGGACGCTCCGTTTACGATCATCGGCGAGCGCATCAACCCGACCGGACGCAAAAAGCTCGCCGAAGAGATGCGCAACGACAACTTCGAGACCGTCGAGCGCGACGCACGCGCGCAGATTGCAGCGGGCGCGCACATGCTGGATGTGAACGCCGGCATCCCGCTTGCCGACGAGCCCGCAATCTTGGCGAAGGCGATTCGTTTGATTCAGTCGTTCTGCAACTTGCCGCTATCGATCGATTCGTCGATCGTGGCAGCTCTCGAAGCAGGACTGGAGGCCTATCAAGGACGCGCGCTGCTCAACTCGGTGACGGGCGAGGACGAACGCTTGGAAGTGGTTCTGCCGTTGGTGAAAAAATACGATTGCTGTGTGATCGCCATTTCCAACGACGAGAGCGGCATTTCCGAGGATCCCAATGTGCGTTTCGAGGTTGCAAAAAAGATCGTCGAGCGCGCCGCCGATTTCGGAATCGGACACGAGCGCATCGTCGTCGACCCCCTCGTGATGCCGATCGGCGCGCTGTCGCAGGCGGGTGCAGGGGCTTTGCGCCTTGTCGCGCGCTTGCGCGACGAGTTGAAGGTTAACACCTGTTGCGGCGCCTCCAACGTCAGCTTCGGACTGCCGAAGCGTCATGCGCTGAACGCAGCCTTCTTGGCGATGGCATCGGGCGCAGGCATGAGTTCGGCTATCATGAACCCCCTGCACGAGGAGGAGATGATCGCCATCAAAGCGAGCGATGTGATCGCGGGCAAGGATGCGGGTTGCACACGATGGATCAAGCGATTCCGCGAACCCAACGCCAGCAACGAGACGGGCGACCACCGCAGCGCCCGCCGCAGACGCAGAGCGTCGTAGACGCCGAGCGTCGTAGACGCAGAGCATCGTAGACACAGAGCATCGTAGATGCCAAGCATCGTAGACGCAGAGCATCGTAGATGCCAAGCATCGTAGATGCCAAGCATCGTAGAGCAGAGGTAAAGCAGGGATGACAGCAGGAGCGAACACAGAGGACGGCCCTTCGCTCGATACGGCATCGAGCGAAGAAGAGGTTTTCGTCGTCTTCACGCCTTCAGGATTGCGTGGCTCGGTAGCGCGCGGCACGACTCTGTTGGCAGCGGCGCGCAAGATCGGCGTAGACTTGGATTCGGTGTGCGGCGGGCGCGGGATCTGCGGACGTTGTCAAGTTCAGCCTACCTTCGGACACTTCCCGAAGTTCGGCATCGATTGCGACCATCGTGCGCTCTCCGAGTTCTCGGAGGTCGAAGCGCGCTACGAAAAGCGGCGCGGCTTGCAGAAAGGGCGACGGCTAGGATGCAACACCGTGCTCTTCGGCAACATGATCGTCGACGTTCCCCCAGAGAGCCAGCTGCGCAGGCAGGTGGTGCGCAAAAGACCCGACGCGCGTCCGATTGCCATCGATCCGATTCTGCGTCTGCACTATGTCGAGGTGGAACCTCCGCAGCTCGACAACCCCTCCGGCGATTGCGAACGCCTGCTCGACGCACTGAGTCGCGCTTGGAATGTCCATGTCAGCGCGATCGATCTCTCCGTCTACGGCTCCATCCAAGAAGCGCTGCGGCGCGGCGATTACAAGGTCACCGCCGCGGTGCGCGACAACGACACGCTGCTCAAGGTGTATCCGGGCGTCGAGACGATACTCTACGGCTTGGCGGTCGACATCGGATCGACGACGATGTCGGCGCAACTCGTCGATTTGCAAAGCGCTACCATCGTAGCGGCTCAGGGGCGCATGAACCCGCAGATCCGATTCGGAGAAGACCTCATGAGCCGCGTCTCCTACGCCATGCTCAACGAGGGCGGCGCACAAGAGATGACGCAAAGCGTGCGCGACGCTCTAGACACTCTGTTTCAAGAGGTCGCCGCGTCCTGCGAGATCGACCCCGACAAAATCTTGGAGGTCGTCCTCGTCGGCAACCCCATCATGCATCACATCTTTTGGGGAATCGACCCCATCCCCTTAGGCGGCGCACCCTTCGCGCTGGCAAGTGCTGCGGCGATCAGCGCGCCCGCACGCGAGTGCGGCTTTGCTTCCCTCGCGGCTTGCACACGCCTCTACTCGCCGCCGTGCATCGCAGGACATGTGGGAGCGGACGCAGCAGCGGTCGCGCTCTCCGAATACCTGTGGGAAGCGCAAGAGCCCGTGCTTGCCATCGACATCGGCACGAACGCCGAGATCCTGCTCGCCGTAGACAAGCGTGTGTTTGCAGCATCGAGCCCCACAGGACCCGCCTTCGAGGGCGCGCAGATCGAACACGGGCAGCGCGCAGCCGAGGGGGCGATCGAGCGCATTCGAATCGACGACAAGACCTTCGAACCACGATTCAAGGTTGTCGACCGTATGGCGTGGTCGAACGAAGAGGGCTTCAAGAAAAATGCCGACAGAGCAAAAAGCAACGCGGCGGCGCGGGCGCAGGAAAGAACGCAGGAGAAAACGCAGGAGAAAACGCAGGAGAAAACGCAGGAACTGAGCGCGGTCACCGGCATTTGCGGCTCTGGCATCATCGAGGGAATCGGAGAGCTGTTTCGCACAGGTCTGCTGGGCGCGGACGGCTTGTTCCGCGAGGAGCAGGCCTCGAAAACACCGCGTCTCAAGCGCGAGGGACGCAGCTTCGTCTATGTGCTGCACGAAGATGAGGCGCGAACGATCACGATCACGCAGAACGATGTCCGTGCCGTGCAGCTGGCGAAGGGCGCGCTCCACGCGGGCGCGAGGCTGTTGATGGCGCACGCGGGGGTAGAAAAGGTATCGCGCATTTTGCTCGCCGGCGCGTTCGGCAGTCACATCGATCCGCTTTATGCGTTGGTCTTGGGGCTGGTGCCGGATTGTGCGCCTGACAGGGTTGTCCCGTTAGGAAACGCCGCTTCGACAGGGGCGCGTATCGCGCTTGTCAACCGCAACCACAGGCGGCTTTTGGAAGAGCGGGTGCGCGACATCGTCAAGATCGAGACGGCGACAGAACCCGCCTTCCAGCAGTACTTTGTCGAGGCGATGGCGTTTCCCCACGCCTGCGATCCGTACAAGGAGCTGCGGGCGAAGGCAAAACTGCCTGCCTTCGTCGCGCAAGAGCCTGCATCACGGCGGAGCGAGCGGAATAGTGCACGGCGCAAACGCTCGCGCGCGCACCTTGAGGCGAGCGCGTAGCAGGATCTTTATAACAAAGACATTTTTTAAGACGAGCGTTGCAATTTAAGCGCATAGGTGCGCTCTAGCACCAAGCCGTAAAACGCCAAGCCGTAAAACACCAAGCCGTAAAATCTTTAGCGCAGTTACCTATTGACAAAGTTACCTAAAGTAAAATAGAATGATTCTTAAGCGGGTGTGCTTTTGGTGGCTAGTGCTTGGCATAGAGCCTTGTTAGTGGCTAGTGCTTGGCATAGAGCCTTAATTAGTGGCTAGTGCTTGGCATAGAGCAGAGCCAAAGCTCTGTATCAGTGGAGATGTTGTGATGACACAAACAAATTTAGCGACGGAGGGATATTCTCCAGCAGAGCCGTGGCTGGGGGAGATTGGTCTTGAGCGTGAGCCTCTTCCCAACAAGTCCGTAGAAGAGCAGGTGCGCGCGTTTGCAAGCGGCTCCAGCCTTGAGGTGACACCACGCGGGGCTGCGAAGGTGGAATGCTTCCGCGATCTTTTGGAAGAGCAGGGAGTGCGTATTTTCATCACCTTCCTGCCCGGCTCAGACTTGGCAGAGACGACAGAGACCGCCGTGCGCTTGGCTCGAGAGGGCTTTCGTCCCGTGCCGCACATCGCAGCGCGCTCGCTAGAGAGCGAAGCGCAGCTCGAGGACGCGCTCAAGGCTTGGCGGCAAGAGGCGGGCGTGGAAGAGGTGTTGCTTATCGGCGGAGCGGTTGCAACGCCGCTAGGTCCTTTCGCCGAATCCATGGCTATCTTGCGCTTGGGTTTGTTGGAAAAACACGGCATCCAAAGGGTCGCCCTCGCAGCTCACCCCGAAGGCTCGCCCGACATCACGCCTGAGGCTTGTGCGCGTGCGATCGCCGAAAAAAACGACTACGCAAAAAACAGCAACCTCGATTGCTATTTGATCACCCAATTCTTCTTCGAAATGCAGCCCGTCTTGCGGTGGCTGGAAGAGATTCGCCACGAAGAAAAAGGCAACAATCGGCTGAAGGTTGTCGTCGGGCTGCCGGGGCTTGCCACCTTGAAGACCCTCATCAACCACGCACACCAGTGCGGCATCGGCAACTCGATGCGACTCTTGTTGAAACGCGCCAAGGATGTGCGCCAGATGGTGACAACGCGCGCGCCTGACGATCTGCTCGTAGAGTTGGCGCAGGCTTGGCTGGAAGACGACACGCTGAAGGAACGTTGCGCAGGAATCCACCTCTTCCCGCTGGGGGGGATCGGCAAGACGGCGTCGTGGCGGATGAAGGTGGCGAAGGGTGAAGGGTGAAGGGTGAAGGGTGAAGGGTTTTAAGAAACGCACCACAACCTAACAACGCGAGTCTAAACGACACGAGCCTAATTTGACACGATTCTAGCAACACGACACGATGTGTCTGTTGTGTTTGTGTTTTTTAAGATCGCGCCCGCGCACAGCAGACATGCTTACGCGCGATCAAAATACACAAACCCCCTTAACACATAAGCCCCATTGACATAAGCCCCCCTTTAGCCATTTTTTTTCTGCGCCGCCCCCCCTCACCACGCGCGCGTTGCACGCCCCACACGCCCCCTATCCACCCACAACATCCCCCAAACAACACACGCCTTAGCCACATCCCCCGCAACGAAAGGAAACAACCCCAGCGCCAACAAGGGCTTGTCCCAGCCGATGCTGTAACCCAGCCACGCCACGCCGCAAGCGTAAATCATCACCACCCCCCCGAACAACGCTGCCAAGCTCTGCATCTTCGCTGCACGCGCCCTCGCAAACAACCACATCGCAGGCAGGAATCCGAGGATGTAACCCCCCGTAGGCCCCAACACATAAGCGATCCCTCCCCCCTTTGCAAAGACAGGCAAGCCGAAAGCTCCCAACAACACATACGAGAACAGCGAAGCCCAAGCCACCGAGCGCGAGAAGAAACAACCGATCGCCATCAACGCCATCGTCTGTAGGGTCATCGGCACAGGATAAAAGGGCACCTGCACCTTGGCAGAAAGGGTCAAGAGCCCGACCCCCGCCAACGACAAGACGACTCGTCTCAAGACGACCGCCGCCACCTCGGAACGCACAGAGAGCTTGGAAAGATTCTGGAAACGATGTTGAGAAAAAAGTGGACGCATGATCTGTATTCCTCCTGATGAACGACGGACAAACCGCCAGTCTCGCTCGTGCTTAGGCACGAAAATTGATAGAGTAACAAGGCATGCTACGGAAATCAACGAGAATTGTCCACCTCTGCGGAATCGCACTGCTGCTCGCGCTCGCAGGAAGCATGACAGGGTGCCAGGGCGGGAACAGCCTTTCGCTCGGCGAAGAAGCGCGACGACTCAACGCAAGCCTCGCGCGCAACGAGCTTGTCAGCAAACCCGTCGAACAAAGCAACCGCCTCGGAGTCGTTCGACCGCGCACGCTCTACGACGAGGCGGCTGTGATCCTCGCGCTCGGAAAGCGAAAACGACGCAAGACGCTTGTCAAAACCTTGGGCAAAGGTGCGCTGGGAAAACTGCCCTACGAAACACTGGCACAAGAAGCGCAACGATGGAGCAACATCAGCGGCGCAGCCGTCGCAGGAGCAAACCTTACCGACGACAACGGGCAGCAAAACAGACGCGAGAACGCATGGCTCGCCCTAGACTTGGCGCAAGCCTACTCGCGCATCAACGAAAGAAAGAGCGCCGCCGCCGAAGTCGCCGCCGAACAGCTGCTGCTGGAATCGGTCGCGGGCTTTTGGGCGCAGCTGAACACGCAACGCTTCATGCCTGCAATCGAAACGACACGACGCAGCCTGCGCGAGGCGCTCAAACGCAGCGGCTTGAACGACAAGGAACGCCGAAGTATGACAACGCTCGACCGCCAGCTGTTCCAAAGCGGCGTTCGACTCTCGACGCGCACCGCCGCCTTCGGACGCGGCGCAGGAAGGCTGCTCGGTCGAGCGAAGGTTTATCGCGGCGCGAAAGCAGGCACGCTCCTCCCCCCCCCCGAGCTGCTGTCGATCACCTACACGCCGCAGCTGACAGACCGCGTCATCGCCGCCTCCGTCCCCCCAATACGACTGGGCGCGAAACGCAGCGACCGCGTGCTGCCGCGCGTAACCTCCCTCTCCGAAGCGCTGGAAACCATGCCCTATTTGGGGCTCTTCGCCGTTCCGCCGCGCGAAGTGCGCGCCTTCAACAACCTTGCCGAAGAGCATCTTTTGCTGAAAGTCAGCTACGCCAGCGCCTGGAGCCTGATCGATCTGCGTTATCGCCGCAACGTTCAAAAAGCCCAATCCTTGAACGCGCAGACCCACCGCCAGAGCCGCCGCCTGCTTTCGGCGGTAGCGCGCATGCTAAGCGCACGCCTCGCGCTACTGTCGTACGACCGCGCCCTGCTCAACTTCGCCGACGCCTTGTGGCGATTTCAGATTCAGGAACAAGCGCTCTTGCGTAGCAAGCCCGCAAGCGCAGAAGATCCGCGCGGACAAGTCTTCTTGCAAATCTACAGCCGCCACCTCCTGAGTGCCGTCCGAGCGAGCGAATTCTACGCCGAAAGCCTGCTCTGGAGCCTGCGACTCGCCTTTGCAAACGACTACCTGCAAGCACCCAGAGCGCGCAAGAGCAAGACGCTCGAACAAGTTTCGCGCAACGCCGATCGTATCGAGGCGCGCCTGCGCCAAACCCCTGGCTTGCTGGCAACCCCTCTGGAAGGAAGCAACACGAAGCTCATCTTCGGATTGCCGCCGCATCGCCGTCAGACGCTCGAGCGCGTCATTGCAGCTCGCCTTACCATCGCGGCGAACGCACGCTCCAGATCAGGAGCTGTTTCTTCCCCCCTCTACAGTCCGCAACCCTCGATGCTCGGACCGGATCCGCAAACGCCCTCGCGGCAGCTCTTCGAACGAGGCTCCAGCGTCTACCGACGCCTGCAGCCCGCCGCTCCGCCACAAGACATCTTGCCACGTTTGCAAAAACCCTCGTGGCTCGAAAACCTCGAAGAAACTCCTCGGTAAGGCGAAAGCATCCTCACCGCGAAACACGCGAGCCCGTACCGCTTCCTCCGCTCTTGCTCCTTTGTTCCTTCGGAAACATGTCTCCTGATACCAGCACCACCAGCAACAGCAACCCCGGCAATCCTGCAAGCACCGTCAGCAAGAAGAAGGTTGTCCAGTCGACTTGGTCGGCAAGCCAGCCGCCGCCCGCAGCAAACAACGTTCTGCCTAACCCGAACAGCGACGAGAAGAGCGCGTATTGGGTCGCCGAGTAGCCTCGGTTGCACAGGAAGGCGAGGAAAGCGACGAAAGCGGTCGTGCCCATGCCGCCCGAAATGTTGTCGATGGCGATGACCGCGATGAACAAGGGCTCGTTCGCTCCCGCATGAGCGAGCGCGATGAAGGCGATGTTCGAAACAGCCTGCAAAACAGCGCCGACGAAAAGGCTGCCGACGATAGAAAATTGTCGGACAAGAACTCCGCCCAGCACAGTGCCGAACAGCGTGAAGCCCAGTCCCCATCCTCCTGAGATGATTCCTATTTGCGTTTTGCTGAATCCGATCTCCAAGTAGAAGGGTTTCGCCATGATGCCCAAAAGCGCGTCGCTGTACTTGTAGAGCATGACGAACAGCAGAATGAGGATAGCGGGCAAGATGTTGCATCGCTTGAAGAATTCGATGAAAGGGGAGAGGACGGCATCGTAGAGCCACCTCGCAAGGTCTTCGCGCAGTGTTCCGGTAGCGGCGGCTTTTCGAGGAGCGGCTTGAGGCTCAGGATTGACGAGGGTGGTGACGATGCCGACAAGCCCGAGCAGTGCCATCGCGGCGTAGGCGAAGTGCCAATCGACGAGGTCGGCGAGAACGAGGACTCCTGTCGATGCGGAGAGCATGCCGATTCTGTATCCGAGCACGATGTTGGCGGCACCTGCGCCGAGTCGTGTTGTTTCCAAAATTTCTGCTCGGTAGGCGTCGACGGCGATGTCTTGGGTTGCCGAGGAGAAGGCGACAACGGCAGCGAGCAAAACGACATTTTTCAGCGAGAGGGCGGGATCGGCTTGAGAGAGGGCAAACAAGCTTGCGATGATGGCGATTTGCGAGAGCAACAGCCAAGCACGTCGTTGTCCGAGTCGTTTGCTGAGGTAGGGGAGCGGGAGCTTGTCGACGAGCGGCGACCACAGGAACTTGAGAGAATATGCGGTTCCGATGAGGCTTGCGAAGCCGATGGCGGTTTTGCTGACTCCGCTTTCGGCAAGCCACGCCGAGAGGGTTGAAAAAACAAGCAAGAGAGGCAACCCGCTCGAGAATCCGAAGAAGAGCATCGAGAGGACTCGGCGTTCGCAATAGACGGCGAAGGCCGGTGCCAAAGAAACTAGGTTTCGTCGCAGGAACAAGAACATAACAGAGGTCTCCTTGTAGATTTTCGTTGGGTAGATTTTCGTTGGGCAGATTTCTGTGGGGCAGATTTTTGTGGGGAGGACCCAAGAGGAACTTCGGAGAAACTATAGCTTAACGCGCAAGGCAACGCAAGGGGCAAGAGGGAACGCGCCGCTCCATTTTATTTTATCACACGATCTAGCACGAGAGCCGTATCCGTGCGCGCATTGAACTCGACAATTTTTTTCCAATTGATAGAGCCATCGCTTTCACAAAAAGCATCCAAGAAGCGTTTTGTCAGCATATTGAGCAAACGGTCATATTCTTGATAGAAAGATTTGTTTTTTTCTTTGGCTTTGTGTCCCAGAGGCTCCACGATTTTCCAGTAGAGTTCTTCATCTCCTGAAACAAGCTTCCAAAAAGATTGTCCGCATAATTTCCAGTAAAAACCCTGATCATAATTTTTCTCTGTTGTTTTGCCATAACAACAACCGTTGACAGATTGAACAACTTGTCCATGAGAATTAGCGCGTTGTCTCTGCATGGCTGTTTTAAAATTATCTCGCATTTTAGCGACTTGACTGCTGTTGCCCCAGTTGGGTCCCGATTTGATAGACACAAGATAGAAGATGTTTTGCTTTTCGAATTCCAAATCTATTCCTTCCGCCGCAGACTTTCGCCCTCCCAATGTTTTGCTGCAAACAAAGATCGCCAAATTTTCCAAGAATGTTCCAAACATACCTTCCTCTTGCGAAGACAGGTGGGCATCCAAAAAACCCTTGACGATATCTTGTGCGCGTTCAAGATTTTTTGCCTTGAAAAGGTAGGGGTTTTTCTTTTTAATCATCGTGTGTAAATTAATTTTGCTCAATCCCTCCAATCTTCGTTGATGAAAATCGGCGATATGGGTTTCGACAAAATCGATCACCTCTTGAGTGTTTAACGGTTTCATATCTCTCTCACCGAAACATCTGTCTTGTAAGGCTACTGTTTGAATTTTGCGCCTTCTTGATACGCTCCAGTGCCAAATCAAAATAATCTTTTTTAATTTCTATACCGACAGAAAAACGTTGCAATCGGTTTGCTACCGCCAAAGTAGTTCCAGACCCCATAAAAGGATCTAACACCTTATCTCCCTCCTTTGAGAAAAGCTGTACAAACCATGCAGGCAAGCTTTCTGGAAAAGCAGCACTATGCGTTCGGTTAGCACACTCGGTCGCCAAATGCAAAACATTGGTAGGGTAGACCTTGTCGCGCCCAATCCAGTTTGCAACCTTTTTACCGAAACCACTCTCGTTCTTGGCATTGTCACGCTTGCAATCCGTCTCGCTAAGGTTTTCCAACCGCCTTCCCGACCAATCGCCCACAGGCAACATGACCGCCTCTTGATACATGGAAAAATGACGAGATTTATTAAACTGCAACAATCGCTCCCAAGCGTCGCGAAAACGATTCGGCCACTTGCCAGGATAGCAGTTCTTCTTGTGCCAAACAAACTCCTCTGTCCATAACCACCCCTGCTTTCTCAGCGCAAGGATAAGTTCCAAAACAAAGGTATGTCTTTCTCCGTTGTAGACTTTTTCCTTGATATTTAAAACAAATGTTCCAGAGGGCTTAAGCACTCTGAACAGCTGCTCGGCGACAGGCAAAAACCACGCGACATAATTGTCAGGCACAATTCCGCCATAGCTGTTCTTGCGACGATCCGCATACGGCGGCGAAGTCATAACAAGGTCTACGCTTGAGGAAGGCAAAGAAGTTAATATCTCCCTGCAATCGCCAAGATACAACATCGCAGAGCCGCAAGAACGCACAACGGGGTTTGCCATCGTATCAAGAGACGCAAAAGATACAGACATCACAAATCCTCTTGTCTCAATTTTTTTGCGGCACATGCGACGGAAAGTTCTTGAGCAGACAACGCACAGGATTGCCCGCAGCCTGTCCCAACCCGCAGATCGAAGCGTCCGCCATCGCCGAACACAACTCCTCCAGCAACGCGCGATCCCAACGCGGCGCCTCCAGCAAAGCCACCGCCTTCTCCGTTCCCACACGACAAGGCGTGCACTGTCCGCACGATTCCTCCTCGAAGAAACGCATCAGATTGCGCACCAACGCCGCAGGATCGTCCCGATCGGAAAAGACGACAACCGCATACGAACCGACAAAACATCCCTCCGCCACAAGCGTCCCGAAATCTAGAGGCAGATCAATTTGCTCGGCGTTCAACATTCCTCCCGAAGCGCCGCCGGGCAGGTATCCCAACAGACGATGCCCCTCCTGCATGCCGCCGCAGTGCTTGTCCA
>JABACB010000229.1:425-755 GCA_014237925.1 Alphaproteobacteria bacterium | reverse complement strand
CAGAACAAAAGACGAAATCAAAACATGGCTCAAAGCTACAAGACCCCAACAAATCCAAATCCTCGAAACACTCAAAATACGCAGAAACTCCCTCAATGAAAAAAAAGGCGTACGACAACGAAAAATCACAAAACGACAACTCCTAAAACAAAAATAACATAACCCCGCATACCCCCCTCAACACCATGACAACAACCTCCACCCCCATGAGCGAAAATCTGCAATCCCGAAAAGCGAACTCTATAGCACTCGCGTTTTGGAACTTCGCTCAAAAAGAACGAAGAGTATCCCTCTTCATTCCCCTCGCCGTCCTCTCCGCGGTCGCCCTCG
>JABACB010000229.1:0-415 GCA_014237925.1 Alphaproteobacteria bacterium | reverse complement strand
ACCTCATCATCCAAACATTCGGAAAAGCCGCCTGGGGAATAACCGCAATCCTAACAAGCCTCAGTATTCCTTCCAACAAATCTACCCTAGCCAGAACAATCTGCATCACCATAAGTCTAACCCTCGCCGCCCTCGCCGCTGCTCTACTCGCTACTGAGGCCACCAACAACTACCCCGCAGGTGGCGGAGGAATACTAGGTGAAATCTTCCGAAACGCAACATACACGCATGACACAACCCTACAAAAAATAACCCTCATCGTAAGCTCCATCGCCGCAATCGCCCTCTTCCTCGCCGCAACTCCCAACCTCCCCCAAGCAGCACTCGACGCCGTCACAACAATCCTCAAAAGCATCCGCAACGCCACTTTACTCGCAACACAAACAACGCAAGCCCTCGCCCAAACGCTCCGCAA
>JABACB010000228.1 GCA_014237925.1 Alphaproteobacteria bacterium | reverse complement strand
CAATTTGATCGGCTCGGATCAAGCCGACACCTTGAGCGGCAACAGCGAGGACAACACCCTCTACGGCGGCGGCGGAACAGACAGCCTTGAAGGCGGCGAGGGTGCGGATACCATCGATGGCGGTGAGGGAAAAGATTATGCCGTCTACAGCGACTCTGGAAAAGGGGTCAGGGTGAACCTAGCTCGAGCAACAGCGCAACTGGACTTCGACGGAACGAACGGCTTTACCGCCAACGACAACGAAGCCGAGGGCGACATCATCAGCGGCATCGAAAACATCCGAGGCTCCGACTACGCCGACTGGCTTACGGGCGACGGCGACGGCAACGAACTTCAAGGCGGAGAGGGCGACGATCGTCTAGAGGGCGGCACGGGTACGGACACCTATGCGTTCAACACCGGCGACGGCACGGATACGATCATCGACGACGGCGGCAACATCGTCTTCGTGCAAGGGACGAACGACGACTACGCAGACGCAACCTACACTTTCGAATATGTCGGTAGCGATATAAGGCTTACGGTGGCGAAAGACGGTAGCACACTCAATATCATCGATTTTCTACAATACCCTTCAGACTTCAACTTCTACACGCGTAGCAGCGACGGTAGCGATATCGAAATTTCTACTTCTTCAATTGTTCTACCCGCAAAACTGGGTAGCGAGGGCAACCCCTTCTTGGCAACGGTAGATGCCGATACCTTCGCGGGCTCTACGGACATAGACTGGGTAAGCTACGCAGGATCGACTTCAGG
>JABACB010000227.1 GCA_014237925.1 Alphaproteobacteria bacterium | reverse complement strand
GCACACGGCGTCAAAACCTTCCGTTTGTCCGCGCGTCGTCAGCGCACATTGTTGGGAATAACCTGTTTGGGTTTGTTCCTTCTCACTTCTTTTTCGGGCTTGCTCTTGTGGCAGCGCGCCGAGGTTGCGATTGAAAAACGCAGGCTTCAAGACAGCGCGGCACTGTTGCGCGAGGCGCATCAGGCGTGGATGGATGGCGGCGGCAGATCCTTGGGTGCGGGTAGCGGACCTTCGAGCCGCTCGCGTTCTCAGGCGCTGCTTGCGATCTTGGAGCCCGCGTTGGACGACAAGGATCGTCGACAAGATGATCTGCGTCTCTTGCGCGACCGCGAAGACTTGAAAAAAGCCTTGCGGCGTAGCGATCGATTCTTGGGGCGCGCGCGCGAGCGTAACAGCAACCTGTCGTTGGAGCGTCTTGCGTTGCGCAAGCAAAGCCAGCGTCTTCGTCGCGACCTTCGTGCGCGTGATCAGGACTTGTCGTTCCGTCGCACGGCGTTGCGCCAAGCGGAGAAGCTTCGATCCAATGCGGAGGATCGTCTTGCGTCGGTCGAATCCAGCACCTTGTCCTTGTTGAAAGATTTGCGCAACGAGTTGGGATCGAACAGCGATCGGCTGTATGCTTCGAGACGCGATCCCATGCTTGAGCTGCGGTCGTTGGCAAGAGATGTTGCCAAGGAATCGCACGGTCGTCGCAAGCGTCTGGCTTCCTATGCAGAGTCGCTGGACTACGCGATTTCGGGCTTGGAGCGCACGGTGTTCAGC
>JABACB010000226.1 GCA_014237925.1 Alphaproteobacteria bacterium | reverse complement strand
ACATGCCGACCGCTGTCCTGATGAGGACAAAAAGCAGGGTTGTCCTTGCCACGAAGACAGCGCACAATCTCGCTCGCCAATCTGCCTACCACAAGGTCGCGCGCATCGAACATGACCCATTCTTTTTCTTTTTCTTTTCCTTTCTCTTTTTCCCTTTCTTTTCCTTTCTCTCGCTTCTGCTCCTGTCCTTTTGCCTGCTGCTTTTCGCGCCCTTCCTCCTTCCTCTTACCACCCTCTCGCTTTGCCTCTAGCGCACCCCCGCCTGTCTCCGTCGAAGCAGAGGGCTGGGGGGCAACAGAGGATTGCCGCGGCGGCGGAGAAGGTTCTTTAACCATAGAAACCTTGTTAGACGCTTCGCACAACGCTGTCAAGCGATTTTTGTCGCCTACACCCAAACCCAAGCCGCGCCCAACCCGCGCCGAGCAGGAGAATCTTCATCACGACGGCGGCTCGAAGACCTTGCCTTCCCGTTCCTTTTGCGCGTCAGGAAATTGTTTGAGAAATTCTTTCACCAACGCGCGACCGCGCACCCTTTCCTCCGCCTCCATGCGTTTGGTGATAGCGCGCAGAGCCCTCCTCGCCGGAAGGTATTCTTGAACAGCAGCCAAGAAAAACCATTGGAATGCCCTTTCGTCGTCTTGAACCACCTCCTCGCCGCGCGCGTAGATCGCTCCCAAATTGTACTGGGCTGCGGCAAGTCCCGCATCGGCAGCTTGCCTGTACCAGTAGCGTGCCTGCTCAATCTGCGAGCTTGCCACACCTC
>JABACB010000225.1 GCA_014237925.1 Alphaproteobacteria bacterium | reverse complement strand
GTCGGTTGTTTCGGATGTCGGTGATTTGCCATGTTGTTGTTGGGTTGGAGTATGTGAAGGAGTCTCCGATGGCGAATCGTTCGGGCGTCGGAACTTGGAGCAGTTTTTTTTGTTTGATGTTGCGTTGCCTTGTTTGCTCGTCGGGCTTTGCGCAGGCGAGAGGGAGCAGGATGAGGAGGGCTGTGAGGAAGGAACGCATAAGTGCGAGAGTAGCGCAGAGGGGGTGATTTTGTAAGGGGGGAGGGAAGATCGTGACGGGAGGATTGTTGATGTTGGAGGAAGCAAGAAGAGTGCCGAACAGGGCGTCGAGTTTTGACACGCAGCGGGTTGTTGCTCGGCTGCGGGACGGGGGTTGGAATGAGGGGTAGGCTCGGGTAGGCTCGAGTAGGCTCGTGCGTTTTGCGATGTTTTGCGGGAGATGATGGGTATGGGAGGTGTTGCGACTAGCTGGCGCGTACAGAATCGCGTCACAAAAGCTACTTGCTAGGTTGGGTATTCTGCGTGCGAGCGAAACTCGCAAGGTTACGCCGAAAAGGTTACGCCGAAAAGGCTACGCTCACTTGTAGCCTCTTTCCACCACCAGTCGCGTTTCGCAAAAACGCGCAAACAATCTATCAACGCAACAAAAGCCTGTATTTGTCCTATTTCAAGAGATAACAAGTTCCAAGAGACAACAAGAAGCGCATATTCACGCGGTCAAAGGAAATTTTCCAAAGCAATCAAGACCCCTAAAAACCCGAAGCCTGCCAGCATGATCAATCGCA
>JABACB010000224.1 GCA_014237925.1 Alphaproteobacteria bacterium | reverse complement strand
TGGTTAACGTTGCAGTACTACTATACGTAGTCCTATCTATGGGGCGATTGATGATAGAGATCTCCAAATCATCGTTTGTACCGACTTGGTCGTTGTCGTCGTCTACCCTTCTAAAATTACCTATAGAATCTGCATCCCACCGAACAAAGTCCACCCTACCGCTGTTGTCCTCATCGACAATGATGAGATCATTGGCAAATTCGCCGTTGCTCGCTATACTGTATGTGTCGGCGCCCGCGCCGCCGTAGAGGATGTCGTCGCCCGCGCCGCCGTCGAGTTTGTCGTTGCCCGCGCCACCGTGGAGGATGTCGTCGCCCTCATCGCCGTAGAGAATGTCATTACCCGCGCCACCGTAGAGAATGTCGTCGCCCTCTTCGCCTTCAAGATAGTCGTCGCCCGCGCCGCCCTCAAGGCGGTCGTCGCCCTCGTCGCCTATAAGGCGGTCGTTGCCCGCGCCGCCGTAGAGGATGTCGTCGCCCGTACCGCCGTAGATATAACGGTCGTCGCCCGCGCCGCCGTAGAAAATGTCGTCGCCCGAACCAAGGGAAATACCCCGCTCGTCGCCCGCGCCGCCAACATAAAGTCTTCCGATGAGGTTGTCGGGGTCGGACGAACCCCCATAGAGTTCAAAGGGTTTTATCGCACCGTACCTGCTGACCCTATCAGTTCCCTCGCTAAAGACCCCTTCTACAATCACCTTGTGGTCCTCCGCCCCGTCAAACACGCCATCGCCGTCGCTGTCGATCGAAATCACCAAGTCGCCAC
>JABACB010000223.1 GCA_014237925.1 Alphaproteobacteria bacterium | reverse complement strand
TTTGAAAAAAGCAGCCCAAAAGAGAAACGTTGACGCACAATTTCAATTAGCTAGCAGTTATTATTACGGAAAGGGCGTTGAAAAAAATCTTGAAGAAGCTTTTCATTGGTCGTTTCAAGCGGCAGAGCAAGGGCATGTTTATGCACAGTTTAATTTAGGCTTGTTGTATTATAAAGGCGAAAGTGTCAAGAAAGACCTCAAAGAAGCAGTCCGTTGGTACACTGAAGCGGCAGAGCGAGGGAACGCCGATGCGCAGAACAACTTAGGCTCTATGTATGAAGAGGGTGAGGGCGTCGAGAAAGATATCAATGAAGCAGTCCGTTGGTATACCAAAGCTGCGGAACAAGGGCATGTTAAAGCGCAGTTTAATTTAGGCTTGTTGTATTATAAAGGCGAAGATGTTGAAAAAAATCTTGAGGAAGCTTTTCATTGGTCGTTTCAAGCGGCGAAGCAAGGGCATGCTAATGCGCAGTGTAATTTAGGTAATATGTGTTATTTTGGGGAAGGAGTTTTAGAAAATTATGGAAAAGCATTTCAATGGTATACCAAGTCGGCGGAGCAAGGGGACGCTGATGCGCAGAACAACTTAGGCTTTATGTATTATCAAGGCGAAGGTGTTGAAAAAAATCTTTCTATGGCGTACGGGCTGTGCCTGCTCGCAGCGCAAGGAAATAATAAAAACGCTAAAGATACTTTGCCAAAGTTAAGACCAACACTAACAACGGAACAAATTGAAAAAGGACAAAAAATCGCGCAAGAATGGCA
>JABACB010000222.1 GCA_014237925.1 Alphaproteobacteria bacterium | reverse complement strand
ATTCAATATTTTAGACTAGAAAAAGGGTTATTTATAAGTTGTTTTTGAGTATTTCTCTTATTTTTTAGTTAAAATTAAGCACTTTAAAAATCTAAACTCTTATGAGTTTTAACTTCATACGTGCTATAGAAAAAGAGCCACTGGCTCTTTTGCACTTCATTTTTTGTGTCCGCTGGATTTTTATTTATTTTTCTTTTACGATATTGAAGACAAATTTTGTAGATTGGTGACTCAGTACGGAGCCAATACCAGAGCCCTTGAGTTGTGTATTGAAGACAAATTTTGTAGATTGGTGACGAAGAAAATGGAATTATTCAACTTACCAAAGAATACGATAATTTTTTGAATTTTCCTATGCCTACAGATGATAACCATATCAAAGAAATAGGATTTGATTGCTCTGCTTTAGATTTGTATGTATGGATTGCAAGAAAACATTATTTTGCCCAACAACAAGCAAAAACAGGTAACTACGAACCCAAAGTAATAAATTGCGACTTTCTTTTTCAGCAATTTGGGGCTGAATATTCAAGAAAAAGAGATTTTCTCAAAGATCTTAGAAAAAAAGACCAAAAAATAAGAGCAATATATTCTCATAAATCTCCTTTGAGTGAAAAAGGCTATACTATTTATCCCTGCGATCCTCCAATTTTAGAAAAAGATTTTAAAGAGATAGATAAAAAAGAAAAACAAGAATTGTTGCTAAAATATTAGCCTTAAAAGTTCAACATCTACTCGCACCATCACAAAAAGCACCATAAAACCCTTAAATA
>JABACB010000221.1 GCA_014237925.1 Alphaproteobacteria bacterium | reverse complement strand
TGGAGTGCTGTTGGGTTGCAGGTTGAGTTGCAGGTTGAGTTGCAGGTTGAGTTGATAAGAGGAGGGAGAAGTTGTGAGGGAGTTTTCGCATCAGGGTTGTTTTGTGAGCGTCTCCATGTGTTGCATCGACCAAACAGTCTGCAAAATATGGCGTGCACTTTTGATCGCTTCCTGTCGAGTGTGGACTCCCCGCTTGCCTTGAAGGGTATTGCCGAGAGCATTGTCGGCGGTGCTGCTCGTTTGTTCGGACAGGCGTTCGAGCAAGGATTCCAAATAAGTCCGATCATTGTCTTGGGCAAGGCGTTCGCCAAGGTCGGTCAGCTGGGGAATTTGCGGGTCAGACACGATGTTCCTGCGGTGGGGGTTGTTCGAGACGGTTGCTTTCGTGAATATCAATCGTGAAATTCGACC
The DNA here is from genome assembly GCA_014237925.1 of Alphaproteobacteria bacterium. Classification (GTDB taxonomy): domain Bacteria; phylum Pseudomonadota; class Alphaproteobacteria; order JABAAW01; family JABAAW01; genus JABAAW01. Next base: position 366 of record JABACB010000221.1, on the reverse strand, counting down.
GTGAAATTCGACAGGTCGTATGAAATTTAACGATCGTTGGTGGTTGTAGATAATTTCGACTGATTCGCTTTTTGAGCGAATCAACACGATGATTCTCCTCTTTTTTCGTAAAAAAACAACCTTAAGTCAAGAAAAAAGAAAAAAGAAAGTCATATTTTCTATAATTTTCTTGAAAAATGCTCCTTTTTTTCCTCTTCAGCATTGGATTGTATTTTTTTCTTGTAAAACAATCAAAAGATGATAAGAATAAATAGGAAAACACGCAAAAAGAAAAGCAAAAATAAAAGAATGGAATCGCTCCAAACATTCTCGCAAAATTCTCGAAGGAGGATGGAAGCATGGCAAGCATAGACGGCTCCGGTCGCT
>JABACB010000220.1 GCA_014237925.1 Alphaproteobacteria bacterium | reverse complement strand
GTGGGATCGACTCCTTGCGGTAGTCTTCCCGCGGCTTTTCGTATCCATCCTGTGCCGAGAAGTCCTGAGCCGCCCGCGAGAGCAGCCCCGCCCGCAGCAACGCCCAATGCCGCGGTCTTTGCCGTCAGCCCCGCGCTGCCGTCCGTCGTTCCAACGATCTGAGACGCGAGCGCAGGAGCTCGAAGCATCAAGATGATGCCCAAGAATCCGAATGCCAGTCCTGCCCAGTAATCGGTCTGCACGATAGGAGTGCCGCTCCACAGCTCCACTTGTTGCGCTGCGCTGTAGCTGCCGCAGTAAAGGGCTTTAATGGAATCGCTTGCGCCGTCGGCAAAGATACAAATCACATTGTCCGAGATACTGTTGAGCAAGAACGTTGCGATGATCAAGGCGAGCATGCAGGAAAAGACTTGCACGGCGGCTTGCAGAAGGACAAGAAAGCCTCCGTAGGCATAACGGCGCGTCGGCGGAAAGAGTCCAAGAGCAACCAGCAGAGGAGACAGGACATTGACGATCAAAACAGCGAGGAAGGCTTGGACGATGAAGGCGAAAAAAAGCACCATGATGAAAAAGTAAGGGATGGCGAGAACGGCAATGACGACAACATTGCCGATTGCGGGAAGGATATTTGTAACCGCACTGAAGAACCCTCCGCTGTTCGTGATTTTCAGCCAATTGACAGCGAAAAGGCGACGGACAAAGCCAAGGAAATAAGTTTCTGCGACCCCGAAGGCTTTGCTGAAAGGGGTCGGCGCGTTGGTGGCGAGTTCGCTTCCGA
>JABACB010000021.1:18581-26563 GCA_014237925.1 Alphaproteobacteria bacterium | reverse complement strand
CCGTCAACCCAAAACAGGCGGAACCGCTCCCCGTCATCCCTGCACAAAAAACTCCCTCGCAAGAACGCAACGCCGACAACCGTTCCTCAATAGAGGCATCCAACGCACAAGCCGCCGCAAGCAAATCGTTTCCCCCCTCCAACAGCTCCGCCAACCTTTTCGACCTCGATCCCGAAACACAAACTTCCTCCACAGTATCATTCTTCCCCGCTGCTCGCGCTTCTGCCCGTCCTTCTGCTCGTCCTTCTGCTCGTCCTTCTCTTCGGTTGAGGGCATGAAGTTCATAGACCGCCCTCGTGGAAAGTCCCGCGCCACACAGAAGAACCACGCCGCAGACAGGCAGCGCATCTTGCAAGACAACTTGCTCGCCAAAACCTGAGACAGAAACACAATTGCTTTGTCTACTTTGCTCGCTTTGTCCGCGCAAAAAAAACAGCGCGACATCCGAACCTACCGTACGCGCAACGGAAAGCCACTCGGCATCGGAAAGAAACACATCACGCATGCCAAGTTGTTCGCGCGCATAACACAAGAAAGACGCGGCATCGCTAGACCCTCCGCCCAAGCCCGCGCCTGCAGGGATCGCCTTGCGAACGACGATATTCCACGAAAGCCCCAAACCTTTGATGTTGTCTTTGCTGTTGTCTTTGCTGTTGTCTTTGCTGTTGTTCTCGACGCTTTTTGCTTCCACCGCCGCCGCAAGCGCATGTTCTGCTCGCCGAAGGGAGTGATCTTCGCCGATAGGAAGAGACTCTTTCAAAGAAGGATTTTCTATCGAGGGAGTTGCGCGAAATTCTACGGCGAAACTTCCTCCGTCTTCTCTGTCCTCAACCTCCAGTCTGTCGTGCAGCTCCAAGAAGACGACTTGGCTTTCGATCGCGTGTAGCCCGCATGCCTCGTTTCTTGCCTTGACGCGCAACGACAGATTCACCTTTGCAGGCGCGGACAAAAGACGCGCGAGAGCCACGACTATTCGATATCGAGAGGCAACCCGACTTCCAGTTTTTTCTGTACGCGCGCGCGCAGTTTTTCGTCCTGTGTTTCGAAGGCGAGCACGCGCGACCACTGATAGCGCGCCTCCAACAGCCTTCCCACGCGCCAGTAGACGTCGCCCAAGTGATCGTTGATCGTCGTATCTTCGGGGGCAAGGGCGATGGCTTGCTCCAAAGTTTCCAACGCGTCGTCGTAGGCTTTGAGTCGATAGTATGCCCATCCCAGCGAATCGACCACTGCCCCGCTTTTGTCTCGCAACTGGACGGCACGCTGCAACATCGACAAGGCCTCTTGGTAGCGCTCGTCCTTCTCCAAGTCGAGCCAAGTGTAGGCGAGGTAGTTCAAGACCATTGGTTGTTCGGGCGAGAGCTGCAACGAAGTTCGAAAGTCTCTCTCTGCCTCGTCCCACCGCCCTGCGCGTTCGAACGCGATCCCGCGCTCGTAGTACAGACGCCACGCCGATGCGCGCACCTCTTCCGAGAGGCGCTCAGCGCGCGACAAGTACAAACTGACCGCCTTGTCGAAATAGGGCAAGGCTTCCTTGGATTGTTCCGCCACCCGAAGGAAAGAGCCTGCCTGCCACCATGCGAGCGGGTCGGTGGCGCGCAGTTCCCGCAGGCTTTTCAAGAGTGCCAACGCTTCTTCGAGACGATCTTGCCTTCGCAAAATCTCGGCGCGCAAGTAGAGCCCTTGGCGGTAGAACAAATCTTGCGCAGGGATCTGCTCTGCAACCGCCAAGGCGGCATCGTCCTGACGGTAGTCGAAAAGAGCGTCGCTCAAGACAAGGCGCGCGAAGGAGGAAGAAGGATCCGTCTCTGTCGCCAAGCGAGCGAACAGAAGCTTCGCCGCCGCGTTCGTCTCTCGCATCGCTAGGTCTGCGAGCGAACGCGCGAGAAAAAACATCGCCTGCTCGTCCCGCCTATCGCCCCGCGCGCTAGGTAGCAAGCCCTCTGTCTCGCCGACCTCGATGCGCCGCGCCAGCTCGTCCAAGAAGAGCACTTGCACCTGCAGCCGATTCCTCGCGGCATCCAACAACGCCAACGCCGTTTGCTTTCCGCGCTCCTGCCCGCTACGCGCATGATGCAAGGCTTGAACCCACAGCAGCGACAGATTGCTCGACAGGGGATCGGCCTCGCGCAACAGCTGTCGGGTTGTGCTTGCCTCAGCGCGCGCGAAGGCGGCGTAGAGACGCAACAGGTGAGCGAAGCTCTCCAGGGATTCGTGTTCTATTTCTTGCAACGCAGCCTGTTCGGCGCGTGCGTCGCCTTGCGCGAAGGCGAGCCAAAAGCGGTATGTCGGAGCGCCGTAGCGCGCGAAATCGCCGAATCCCGACAGATCGCCTACGAGTTCGCTAGCGCGTTCGCTTTTCCCCTTCTTGAGCGCTGCCGATGCCAGCAGGAAGCGCGCCAAGAAGCCGTGTCCGTCCTTTTGTTCTTGCAGACGCTCGGCAACGGAAAGAGCCTTCTCCATTTCGCCCGCGCGTACGTGCGCCAAGAAGCTACGTTCCCAAACCTCTCGCGTCGGTAGCCTTGCCGCGAGTTTGTCCGCAATCGAGGAGGCGTGAGGGAAAGCCTGTTCCGATTCCGCATAACCCAAGGCGAGATAGCTGCCGGAGACGGTATCGATGGGTTGTTGCCAAAACCACAGGGTGCGAGCAAGCGATCGTCTTGCCGAGCGCAACGACGCCGAGAGAGAAAATGTTCGCAACGACTCAAGAGATGATCCAAGAAATGATTCAAGCCCGACACCCCCTCGCTTCGACTCGTCTTGCTTCGACTCGTCCTTTTGGACAACCTTCTGCTCGACGCTGAAAAACGGCTTGCCATCAGGAAAATCTTCCCAAGGCAAAGGAGACACATCCGCAAGGGCAGGAGGCGAGAAAGCGAGAGGAGGAGCGACGAGAGGAAAGCAGAAAAAAAGACACGCGCACAACGGCACGCACCGCAAGCTCGCCCTTCTTGCTTTGATGGCAAAGGCAGGAAACGGACGCGACGAGGATTCCGTCGAGTTTTTGTTCGAATTTTTTTCAGTCATCGCGCACACCAGTCTCCTTTTCTTCGTCGCTCGCCATTCGATTCCATAATTGAGCGTACTTACCTCCTTTTTGCAAGAGATGGTGATGGTTGCCTCTCTCAAGACAAGCGCCGCGCTCCAACACATAGATGCAGTCGGCGTTTCGAATGGTCGTGAGCCGATGGGCGATCGTCAGCACCGTGCGTCCGTGCATGACGCGATCGAGGGTGCGTTGCAAGAGCCGCTCGGTTTCGTTGTCGAGTGCCGCGGTCGCCTCGTCCAAAACCACGATCGAAGCGTCCTTGTAGAGCGCACGCGCCAGAGCGATTCGTTGCTGCTGTCCGCCAGACAGACGAAAGCCGCGTTCGCCGACCTCCGTCTCCAACCCCCTCGGCAGTTGAGCAATGAAGCCCTCCGCTTCTGCGTCCGCAACCGCGCGACGCAGACGCGCCTCGTCGATACGCTCGACACCCAAGGCGATGTTCTCTCGAAGGTTCGCGTTGAAAATTCCCACATCCTGAGAAACATAGGCTATGTGAGAGCGTAGAGAATGCAAGGTGCAATCGGCAGTATTCTGCCCGTCAATAAGAATCGCTCCGCTGTCGATGTCGTAAAGGCGCAGCAGCACATTCACCAGCGTCGACTTTCCCGCGCCTGATGCGCCAACGACGGCGGCCTTCGTTCCCCCCTTCACGACGAAGCTCAAGTCTCTGAGCGCAGGAGGAACAGGAGGAACAACAGGAGGAACAACAGGAGGAACGACAGGAGGAACGACAGGAGGAACAACGACACCTTTCGAAATCTTTCCGCCGTGCTGGTGCGCATCTGCCTCGGCATCGTAGGCGAAACACACCTTGCGAAATTCGAGCGCTGCTTGCGAAACGCGCAAGGTTGTAGCATTTTTGCGATCGCGGATGCGAGGCTTCTCTTCCAAAGTAAAATAGAAGCTTTGCAGCGCGGCGATTCCCTCTTGCACATCGATATTCATGTTCACGAGCGAGCGCACGGGCTGTAGCATCAAGAGCAGCGCGACGACGAAGGACATGATGCCTCCGACGCTGGTTGCCCCCTCGCGTATTTGCAAGCCTCCGATCAAGACGACGCAAGCGAACGCGAGTCCGATCAACAGCTCGACGATGGGCAAAGCTTTCGCCTGCGCGTAGCTTGTACGCTTGTTCCAAGAGAACAGATCTTGAAACTGCCCGAGAGCAAAACGCAGACGGGATTCCTCGGCGTTGTAGGACTTGATTTGGCGCAAGCCCTTGAAGGATTCGTCGACGAACCTTCCGACATCGCCGATCTTCTTCTGCGTCTGTTGCGCAGCATGTCTTGTGAGTCTGGAAAGCCATCTGATCGGCACGAACAGCAGGACGACGAAGAACAAGGTCATCAGCGACATCTTCCAGTTTGTATAGAGCATGTTGAAGAGGTATGCCGCCGCGAGCACACCGTCGCGTAGAAGCGTGATGAAGACGCGCGAAAGGCTGTTTCGGATCAAATGCATGTTGGCGGTCATGAGCGCGACATACTTTCCCGTAGCATCACGATGCATGAAGGACAGGTCGTGGGTGACGAGATGGCGATAGAGGACATTCTGCAAATCGCGAAAGACGGCGGCACCGATGTATCCGCTCTGTGCGGTCTGCAAATAGTATGCAAGCGCGCGCACGGCGGAGAAGGAAAACATGAGTGCCATCAGCCAGTAGAGCGTGCTGCTGTTTTCCGTGGTGAAGCCGTGATCGAGGATCGGCTCCAGCATGCGCACTTGGGCAAAGGCGGTCAGCGAAAACAGCACCAGCCCGCAGGCGGCGACGAGCAAGCGGAGGCGATAGCTCCAAAGGTAGTCTCGAGTGAAACGCAACAACGGCTTCGAGCGCAGAGGCGAACGCGAACGGGCGCGCGAGAACAAGGCGCGGCGGAAGAAGAAAGGCACGCGATTGCAGGAAAGGAAAGGCGCTGGAAGTTTCTTGAAAAAAATCTGTATAGTCAGGAAGAAGCCTCAGCCGTGCATGCTAGTCGCAGACGGCGTTTCAAGCAAGCCCGGCGCAAAGACTCGCGTCGAGGCTGCGAACAAGTTCCACCGCGAAGGAGGCAGCCATGCCCGATTCCATGCCCGATTCCATGCCCGATTCCCCTTACGACCTTGCCGTCGTCGGCGCGGGACCCGGTGGCTATGTCGCCGCCATTCGCGCAAGTCAGCTCGGCATGCGCACCGTCTTGATCGAAAAGCATCCGACTTTGGGAGGAACATGCCTGAACATAGGCTGCATTCCCTCCAAGGCTCTGTTGCACTCTTCGCACCTCTACAGGCAGACACACGAAGGCTTGGCAGAGCATGGAATCACGACGGGCAAGATCGCCTTCGATCTCAAGGCGATGCAAAGGCGCAAGGAGAAGATCGTCGCTTCCTTGACAGGAGGGATCGACTTCCTGATGAAAAAAAACCGCATCGACGTCGTCACAGGACACGCGCGCTTGGATGCAACAGGCGCGATCCAGTTGTTCGACGGCAACAAAAATCGCGGCAAGGTGGAGGCGAACAATATCCTGCTGGCACTAGGCTCGAAGCCCGTGATGTTGCCCGATGCCCTTCTGCCGAGCGCGCTCGCAGACGAGCGGCGCGTTCTCACTTCGACGGGCGCGCTGGCGTTGGCATCCGTGCCGCAGCGCCTTTGTGTCATCGGAGCGGGTGTGATCGGTTTGGAGCTGGGGTCGGTATGGGCGCGTTTGGGAAGCGAGGTCGTCGTCCTCGACAGGCTGGACCTTCTGGCGGGGTTGGACGAAGACACATCGAAGGCGTTTCAAAAATCTTTGGAAGCGCAGGGGCTTTCCTTCAGGCTTGCAACCACCCTGCTTTCTGTCGCCCCCTCGAAGGAGGGGCTTGCGATCAAGCTGCAGCCCGCGGGAGGCAAGCATGATACGCTGCCCGAGACGCTACAGGCGAGCCACGCGCTGATTGCCGTCGGACGCAAGCCCGCAACACAAGACTGCGGCTTGGAGGAAGCGGGCGTTGCCTGCGACGAGCGCGGCTTTGTTGAGATCGACGAGCATTTTCGCACGACGCGCGAAGGCGTTTTTGCAATCGGCGACTGCGTGCGCGGCGCGATGCTGGCGCACAAGGCGGAAGAAGAGGGGGTGGCGATGGTCGAAACCCTTGCAGGACATCGAACGCTTGTGGACTACGCAACGATTGCAGGTGTCGTCTATACCGAGCCTGAAGTTGCGACCGTGGGCTTGAGCGAGCGCGAAGCGAAAGAGCAGGGTGTTTCTTACAAGCTTGGCAAGTTTCCGCTTTCTGCCAACGCGCGTGCGCGCACGAGCAATGCTACGGAGGGGTTCGTCAAGTTGTTGTTCGCTGAGCGGGACACGCGCCTTTTGGGCGCGCAGATCTTGGGAGCGGAGGCGGGAACGCTCGTTCAGGAGCTCGTTGCGATCATGGCTTATCGTGGCACGGCGGAAGACATCGCACAAATTTGCCATCCGCATCCGACGCTGAACGAAGCGTTGCGCGAGGCGGCGATGCAGGGCTTGGGGCGCGCCATTCATCTTTGATGTGTGCCATCGTTGCTTGGAACACGACGCGGAACACGATGCAGGGCGGAACTCCAACGATAGAAATCTTGGGACAGAAATCTCGTCCTCTTTCCCCTTAAAAAAGAAACCCCTGCGAGATGGTGTCGCAGGGGCTTCGATGATGCCAGCCTAGGAGAAAACAGGCTAGCGGAGGGAAGTTGGCTGTAAAGATTCTATCGGATGGCGTTGCTGAGTTCTTGCAGCATCTCGTCCGTCGTTGTGATCATTCGCGTTGCTGCCGAGTAGGCGCGCTGGGTAATGATCATGTTGGAGAACTCGGCGGCGATGTCGGTCGTCGAGGTCTCGACCGCCGAGCCGATAAGGGTGCCTGCGCCTTGCGTGCCTGAGATGCGCGCGACCCCCATGCCCGAATCGGCGGTTTGGGCAAAAAGGTTGCCTGAGAGGGCGCGCAAGCCGTTGGGATTGGCAAAGGTGAACAGAGGCACTTGGTAGAGGTTGCGCGTCTCGCCGTTGGAGTAGAACCCTTCGACGATGCCGTTCGATACGATGCCGACCGAATCGATGCCGCTGAACAGGCGACCGTTCTGCTCGACGTACTTGATGATCGAAAGGTCGCCGCCACTGCCGAACTGCGTGAAGCCGTCCGAGCCTGCGTCCGTGTCTGCAACTGCCACCGTTCCCAAGTTGATGAACAGCGGCTCTCGATCGGTAACCGTGTTGGCGTTGCCCGGCACATAGTCAACATTCAGGTAGAAGCGTCCCGTGTTGTCGCCTGATGGTCGCGATGTTGCCAAATCCACATTGCTGTCTGCATCGGGGGCTGTGGTCGTCAGAATTCTGTTGGCAACCATAACTTGCGTCGTCGCGGTACCGACCGTGACGCTTGTCACATCTTCTCCGCCGACAAAACGAGTGTCTACGGCGATGTCGGGGACGATATCATGCAATCTTCCGTTTGCATCGAAGGTCACCTCTCCCAAGACGACGCGTCTGTCGCCATCTGTTAATGTGGGGGCACGAACGGGAGGATTGAGAGGATCGGGAGGATCGGGAGGGTTGCGCGGGAAGAGTTGCGGCTCGCCTGCTCCGTCGCCGAAGGAAGCGTACATGATCCAAGTGTTGGGAACGGCTACGGTGTCCGTGGCGGTAGCGGTCGGTTTGACGAAAGTGAAGACCAAACTGCGGCTGATCCCTTGAGGATCGACGATCGGCACTTCCGCCGAAAAGGAGTTGCCAAAGCCTATGCCCGCCTCTGCCGCCAAGTTGACGCCCAAGTCTACGCGCGAGGTTTGAATCGGAGCCAGCGCCTGCTGCTCGATGTTGACAACCTCGAACTGAGAGATGTCGTTCGTTTGCACGAAACGCGCGTCCGCTTCGCGATCGACGCTGGTCGTATCCGGCGCCCAGCTTAGCAGGTACTGCCCTTCGGCGTTGACGAGGTT
>JABACB010000021.1:0-18571 GCA_014237925.1 Alphaproteobacteria bacterium | reverse complement strand
CGTACTTGATGATCGAAAGGTCGCCGCCGCTGCCGAACTGCGTGAAGCCGTCCGAACCTGCGTCGTCACCTGCGCGCGCGACCGTTCCCAAGTTGATGTAGAGCGGGTTTCGATCGGTGGTCGCTATATCGTTGTTCGGCACATAATCGACATTCAGGTAGAAGCGCCCCGTCGTAGACCTCGTCGCCAAGCCCCCCTCAATGCTGTTCGGTGCTTGCCCTCCTGTCAGAACCGCATTGCTGTCGGCCTCGTCATCTTCTGTCGTCAGAATTCTGTCGGCGATGGCAACCTGCGTCTGCACGCCCGCCCCATCGGTGACGGTTGTCACATCGGCGCCGCCGACGAAATAAGTGGCGGCAGCAATTGTGTGCTCGATGGTGTTCAATCTTCCGTTTGCATCGAAGGTGATCGCTCCCAAGACGACGCGTCTGTCGGCGGGCGACAGGGTGTCGGCGCGAGCGACAGGGGAGGCAGGGGTTCGAGGAAATATCTGTGGCTCCTCTGGCGCATCGCCAAAGGAAGCGTACATGATCCAAGTGTTGGGAACGGCTGCGGTGTCCGTGGCGGTCGCGGTCGGTTTGACGAAGGTCAAGATGAGACTACGGCTGATGCCTTGAGGATCGACGAGCGGCACTTCGGTCGAAAAGGAGTTGCCAAATCCCGGTCCTGCCTCTGCCGCCAAGTTCACACCCACATCGACGCGTGAGGTTTGAATCGGATCCAACGCCTGCTGCTCGATGTTGACGACCTCGAACTGAGAGATGTCGTTCGTTTGCACAAAGCGTGCCTGATCATCACGATTGACATTGGTCGTATCCGGCGCCCAGCTTAGCAGGTACTGCCCTTCGGCGTTGACGAGGTTGCCGTTCGAATCGCGGCGAAACTGTCCTGCGCGTGTGAAGGAGACATTGCCACTGTTGATGTACTTGCCGTCTTGGTCGCGATCGACAGAGTCGGTCACGACGAAGAAGCCCGCACCCGTAACCGCGATGTCGGTGGAAAACGAGGTTGGCTCCAAAATGCCCTGTTGCGAGTTCTCGCGCTCCGTCTGCGAGACAACCCCGCCGGAGTTGTAAAGACCGCGCCGCGACGATTGGGTGACGAACGACGAGAAGCGCGCATCGACACGCTTGTAGCCCACCGTGTTCACATTGGCGATGTTGTCCGAGATCATCGCCATCCTCTGCGAGTTCGCAAACAATGACGAAACGCCCGATCTCAAAGCTCCATAAAGACTCATGGTTCTGCTCCTTTGGCTAGTGTTTTTGTTAAAGGGTTGTTGGTGGTGTTGTGCCGTGCTTACTCACGAAGCCCGACGATTTCGGAAATACTCACTTCCGCCCCCGTATCCAGTTGCAAGCGCACTCCCGTCTCAGGGTTCGAGACGACCCCTACAACACGCGCAGGGCTCACATAGCTCGACACCGCCGACTGACTGCCATCAGGCAGATCGAAGGTGACATGGTAGCTGTAGCGTCCTGCCAGTGCGTTCTCTCCGTCGAGCCCGCGTCCGTGCCACACGAAGGAGGCATTTCTTTCTGCGCTCGGCGAGCCTTCGCGTCGCACGGAGGCTCCTTCGACCGTAAAGCGATAGTCGCCCTCCGCCGCCTGTCGCCACAAGATGTTGCCGTTGTCGTCCTTCTTGATCGTGCCGTCGTCATGGTGCTGTGCACCCAGCTCGCTGCTTCCGCCGTCCCAAGTCCATGTCGCCGAGCCCGATGTGGCGGCCACCCCCTGCTGATGGACGAGCTTGCCTTCGCTGTCCGTGATCGAAATCACCGCGCGCGCGATATTGCGCGGTAGCGTGTAGGTGAAGGATTCGGCATCCGCTCCCTTGCGGAAACGTCTGCCTTCGTCCAAAATCTCAAGACCTGCCGCGTTGTTCTTGTAGACGATGTTGCCGCTGGCGTTGCGAATCTCCACCCGCGCGTTCTCTGCACCCGCAGGCAGGAGATATTGCAAGCGAGGGCTGTCGCCGTCGTTCAAGAGGAACTGATTCGTTCCTTCGCGCGCCACCTCTTTGCCCAAGTATCCGAGTCCGTCGGCGACGCTCGAGCTTTGCTGTCCTTCCAGCATCGTCAGCATTTTTTCCAACGTGCTGCTTTGATGGATCTGTTGTTCTACCGAAGCGAACTGCACCAGCTGATTGGTGAACTGGTGCGTATCCAACGGCGAGAGGGGGTCTTGGTGCGTGAGCTGCGTTGTCAGTAGCGTGAGGAAGTTGTCGAAATCCTCCGAAAACTTGAGCCTGGAGACAGAGCCACGCGATTCTTCCGCCGCCTGGCGTTGCTGGTCTGCGATTTGGCGCACGGCTTGCTGCTGTTCGAGCGTGCTCGAAGTGCTGACGGCGGAAAGGCTGCTGGTGATATCGGTCATGGTTGTGTTCCTCTTGTTTTCTTGTTGTCGTCTCTAGAGCTCGACATTCAAACGTCCGTCTTGGCGCACTTGCAACCTTTCTACGACGGACGACAGGGTCTCTGCGTCGGAGGCGCTTTCGCTGCCCTCCGTTTCTGCATCGCTGTCTGTGTCATGCGACAGGCTTTCTCCCGCCTCCTGTCCTTGTGCCTCGCCTTGCGTTTGAGCGTTGCCTTGTCCTTTCAGACCGAACTGCAAGCCCTGATCTTGAGTGCGGATCCCCGCCTCTTGTAAGGCTTGTTCCAGCTGCTTTGCGTCGCGTTGCAACAAGTCGAGCGTTTCTCCACGCTCTGCAAGGACGACGATTTGCAAGCGTCCTGCTGCGTCGCCGTCGAGTCGTATCTCGATGCGTCCCAACAATTCGGGACGCAACTTGACGGTCAAGCTTTCGACTTTGCCTTCGACGGCGCGTTGAATGTTGACGAAAACCTGTTCGCGCACGAACGAGCTCGCCGTCATGAAGGTGGAGGCAGCAGATCCCGCCCGCGCCGAACTTGAGGCGGAGGAACTTTGAAGACTCTGCGAAAAACCGTTGTTGAGCGAAGCCTCGGAATTCGAGCCTTGCGAACTCGATCCTTGCGAACCCAAGCCTTGCAAACTCGAAGCCTGTCCGAGAGATTGTCCGAGTCGCGTTTCGCCGAACGTCTGCACCGCGCGGTCACCGCCCCCCTGCTGATTTCCTGCAGCCTCTCCGCGTGCACCCGTCAATCTGGCAGCCAGCGATTGCAACAGCGTCTGCGTGCCGCTGGTCTTGCTCTTCCTCACAGGGCTTGCATCCTCTCTGCGTTCGCGCGCAGCTTCCTGACGCTCCGCCGCACGCGCTGCCGTCTTCGCCGCCGCGCTTGACGATGCCAAGCCCGCCTGAGCGCTACCCCCCCCGTTCAAGGCGGTTGACGAGGCAGCAGTCGCGTCGCCGCTGGTGCCGACGGATGCGGATGTGGCGGCGTTGCCGTAGCTCAAAGTCTGCTTAGCGCTACCTGCAAGGCGCAGGCTGTCGAAAGCGTTCTGCCCGCTCAAGCGCAATCCTTCGGGGCGATGCGCGCGCACTTCTTGGCTCCAGCGCACATCGATACCTTCGGGCAGAGACGTCTTCTCCGAATTCGACCCCGAATTCAATCCTTGACGAACATTTCCCCCTGCGCCGCTCAATGTTTGTGCCAAGCCATTAGCTTGCGTGTTGGCTTGTGCGTTAGTTTGCGCGTTAGTTTGTGTCGAAGCCGCCGTCGAGGCAGCCGTTCCGCCAGCCCGTTGAGCGCTGCCCGCCGAGCGTTGCGCCGTTGCCTGCCGTGAGAGCTGAGCCAAGTCACTGGGTGGGGTGTTCTTTGGAAATCTGCTTTCGCTCGCAGTTGTGCGTGCGCTCGCGTCTTTCGACCCGTCGCTTGGCGCAGAGTTCGTTTGAGAGAACGCCGTTGTGGAGGGTTTGTCGCCCGTTGCTTTCTCCGAAGCTTTGGAAAAATCTTTTGGAAGAGACGAAACAAGCCCAGCCTGTCCTCTCGTGTGCGCGTCCGTTTCGTGTGCTTTCTGGTCGGCGGAGTGAAGAAGCGACGCAGCCTTGTTGCCAAGGGCGGCGGCAAGACCTTCCGCGTTGCCTGCGGGCTTGGCGGAGAGCGGGGGAAGTGTCGTCGCGGCGGATGCCACCGATGCTTGGGCTGTGTCTGCCGAAACTGTGCTTGGAGCCGTCTTGTCTGACAGAGCTTGTCCCACCTCTTCATTTTTATTCTTCTGTTCGCTCCCTTGTGCCACCGAGGCGGCATCCGCTCCTTCCGTATTTGCGGTCGTACTGGAGGGGGTGGCGCTGGAGAGGGTTATGCTGGAAATCTTGTCGGTCGCCGATGTCCGTTCTGCCGTCCGTGCCGCGCGTTCCACAAGTCCTTGCTCTCGTGCTGCCTCTTGTGCCGTCGAAGGCTGTGCGAGGGTTTCGGCAACCTTGTTCGCTGCTTGCGTCGTCGCGTGCGAATCTTGCAACGCGAACACATCGATTCCCTCCGTCTCCACAAGTCCTGCTAGCGCATGGGATGGCTTGTCCTTTCCGCTCGCTGTGCGCAGGGCTTCTTCTTCGTTCAAAGCGATGTTCTCGTCCTGATAGACGGCGGCATGCGTTGTTGCCACTTTGTTGTTTGTCGTGCCGTCGTTGTTGTTCGCATTGTTCAAAGACTTGTCGCTTTGGCTTCGGTCGCTTTCGTGCGATTTGTCTTCTTGCCCTCCGTCGCGCGCTGCCAAAGAGCGTTGCTCGCGCGTCTCTGTGATCGCCGTGTTTTGGGTCGCCGTGTTTTGGGTCGCCGTGTTTTGGGTCGCCGTGTTTTGGGTCGCCGTGTCTTGATGTTGGGTTGGGGCGGCTGGGTTGTCGGCAGACGAATGGTCGCGTTCGACGCGAGGGGAGGCGGTCTCCTCGTTGCGTCTTGCTTCTTGGTCTCTGGTTTGTGCTTCTTTCGCCTGTACTTCTCTGGTCTGCAATTCTTTTGTGCGCGGTGAGCTGGCTTCACGCTCTCTGGCATCTTGCTTTCTTGCGTCTTGCTCTCTTGACGCTGCGGCACGCGCGCGCTGCTCGTCGTCAACAATGTTCTGCTGGCTTGCAATCCTGTCGATCTGCTCGCTTCGATACTGCTGTTCTTGACGCGCCTGCTCTTGCCTTTGCGAGGCAAACCTTTGCGAGGCGAGGTGCGCTTGTGTTTGTGCTTGCTGTCGGGATTGTTCGTCCCTCGCTTGTTGCGCGTCGTGCGATCGTTGTTGCACTTCGTGCGCTGCGTTGTCTTGAGCGCGCTGTTCGTCGATTCCGCGCAAGATCTCTGTTTGATCGTCTTGTTGACAATTCAAACAATCCTGTGGGTTCTGCGAGGGTTCTGCTCTCTCTGGCGCAGGCGGCGGAAGGTCGGTTTTTTTGACGCCGAAATCGAGCGCGAAACGTTCGGGACGGAAGGTCGATTCTGCCAAGAGCTCGGAGAAGACGACCGAGCCGCCCTCCGAAAACAGAGTGCGCGGTAAGGGCAGGGATTGTTTCGCAAGAACGCTGTTCGATGCGTGCGTGTTGACGGTCTTGTCCATTCGATGTTGTTCTCCGCTGGAGGATCGTGTTGGGATCGTGTTTTCTTCTGCCTTGCGAGAGGGGTTGCAAATAGCGTGCCAAGTCGATCGGCTTTGCGAGGCTTTTCATGCGAGAACCTGCCCTCTCCCAAAAAAACTGCGCACAAGCAAACCCTGTAGGGTTACACCCCAAAGAATTGCTTCCCAAAGGGTTGCTCCCTGAGGGGTTGCGCCACCCTACCCACAGCGCATGACGCAATTTCCCGCCGCCCTTTCGATCCGCCCCGCCAGCTCCATCTCCAACAACGCCGCGTTGATCCGCGCTGCATCGCTGTCGAGGAGGCGTATCAGATCGTCGATCGGCGTCGCCTCGAACCCCAGCAGCGAAAAAATGCCGTCGCGCAACTTGTCAATATCGCGCTCGGAGAAATCACGCTGCGTCAAATTCTCCGCCTCCAACGCCAACGCCTGTTGCCTGCGGTTGCGCGTTTGGAAGACATCCTTGAGCGCCTTGCTCTTGTTCAACACAGCCAGCACGTCGTCCGCCTTTTCGACCAAATAAGCGCCGTCGCGCAACAAAGCATTGGGTCCCGCAGAACGTTCGTCTTGCGGCGACCCCGGTACGGCGAAGACATCTCTGCCCTGCTCCAGCGCATAGCGCGCGGTGATCATCGCCCCCGATCTGCTCGGCGCCTCGACGATGAGCGTTCCTGCGGTCAGCCCCGCGATGATTCTGTTACGACGCGGAAAATGTCTAGCCGTAGGAACGAACCCCAGTCCCATCTCGGAGACGACCGCACCGTCTTCAGCCAGCTTTCGATAGAGTCCGCGATTTTCGTACGGATAGATGTGGTCCACGCCGCCCGCCAAGACGGCGACCGATCCGCTTTTCAAGGCTGCGCTGTTGGCAGCCGTGTCGATGCCGCGCGCCATACCCGAAACGACGACATAACCCGCCTCCCCGCACGATGCCGCCAGCCGCGCGGTGAACCGCATGCCGTTGGCAGAAGCGTTGCGCGTGCCTACGATAGAAAGCCCTTCTTTGCACAAGAGATGCGCGTGTCCCAAGATTGTGATCAAGGGCGGCGCGTCGGTAAGAACGAAGAGGTTCGCGGGATAATCCTCCTCTCCCCAAAAGACGATGCTAGCCGCCATTTTTTCTGTGCGCGCGATCTCCTCGTGCGCCTGTGCGTCGGAGAAGAGTCGTATCTTCGCCTTCAACCCTCCGCGCCGCGCGAGTTGCGGCAAGGCACGCAACGCCTCGCCCGCCGTCTCGAAGCGCGCCAACAGATGACGAAAGGTCATAGGACCTACATAGGCACTACGCGCAAGCCGTAGGCGGTTGCACCGCTCTTGATCGTCGAAGCGCGTCACGGCGTCTTCTCTACGATACCGAGGAAATGGCGTCGAGGAAGGGCTGCAACTCTGCCGTAAGCCGAGGTCCTACCTCGCTTGTGACCGCTCCGCCCAAGTCGTTCGCCAAAGCCCCTGCCTTCTCTTCGCTCCAACCCTGCGACAAGCCGAACAGCATGCCGGCAGCAAACGCGTCGCCCGCCCCCGTCGTATCGATACAGCGCAGAGGCGGCGACGGCGCAGAGACGCT
Source organism: Alphaproteobacteria bacterium (assembly GCA_014237925.1). Lineage (GTDB taxonomy): Bacteria > Pseudomonadota > Alphaproteobacteria > JABAAW01 > JABAAW01 > JABAAW01. Next base: position 11,532 of record JABACB010000021.1, on the reverse strand, counting down.
TATCCCGCCCTTGCCGTCGAACAACAACGCGCCCTCCGCCCCCCGCGTCAGACAGACGCGACAGCCCAAAGTCGAACAGCAGTCCGTCAAGGCATCGCGCAAGGACGATGTCGAGGTTTCTTGTGGAAGCGAAAACAAAGCGCGTCCTTCCTCTTCGTTTGCAAACAACAAGCCCACCTCCGAGCGCACGAAGCGAAGAAGGAAGTCGCGGTTGGCGGACACGCAGGATGGATCGGACAAGGAAAGCGACAACACGCTCTCCGCCTGCCGAGACGACGCCGCTGCGCATTCGAACACCTCCCGCCCCTGCTCGCCGCCCAACAAATAACCCTCCAAGTAGAGGTATCGGGCGCGGCGCAACAAGGAGCGGTTCAAACGCGCGGCTCCAATATCCGACGACGCGCCCAAGTGCGTCGCAAAGGTGCGTTGCGCATCCTCTGTGACCAACACGAGACATTGTCCCGTCGACTCTTGTCGTTCGTCTTGCTGCTCGTCTTGTCGTTCATTTTGCTGTTCGTTTTGTTCGCTCTGTTTGTTTTGCACGCTCCTGTTTTCTGCTGTCTCCAGGCAGCACTCGGCTCCGCTCTGCTCCATCGAGCGTCGAAAGTCTTCGCCCTGCTTGTCGTCGCCGACCCTGCCGACAAAGGCATAACGCGCCGCGCGTTCTGCCCCCAAGCCCGCCAGCAGCGCGAGCGTGTTGCTACAAGACCCTCCCGCAGACACGCTCGACGCTTCGGGAAGGACCGCGCGCAAGTTTTCGAGTCGCACGCGATCGCATAGCGTCATCTGCCCCTTCGCCAAGCCCTGTTCGCTCAACAAGTTTTCGCCTACGGAAAAGCTGGCATCGACGAGCGCATGCCCTATGCCCAACACATCGTAGTCCAAGATGCCGTAGGTCTCTTCCTTCATGCCGCCTGCCTCTCCCTTGCGAAGCGCTCGCGCCGTTTCGTCCGCCGAGACTTGACAGGCACGCTCCGCCAGCGCAAAGTCAAGTGAAGCGACATCTTAACACAGATTGCCACCCTGCATCACACACCCTGATCACACACCCTGCATTAACGATAGGCACGCCGAAACCCTTTCGAAAGCCATGCCACCGCTCACATACTCTCTGTCGACAAACATCCCATGAGCGACATCTTCCGCGAGGTCGACGAAGCGCTCACCTACGACCGCCTGCGCACGCTGTGGAATCGCCACCGCTTCAAGGTCGTCGCAACACTCCTGCTTGCGCTCGGTAGCCTCGCCGCCTGGCAGGCATGGCAGTACCGCGAACGCCAGCAACGCGCCCGCTCCGCCGAAACCTTCTTCGAGCTCTGGCGCAACGACGAGACGCGAGATCTCTCGCCACAAGAACAGCAAGACTTGCAAGGAGGCTATCGTATGCTGTGGCTCTTCGCGCGCGCGAAAGCCTTTGCAGAGCGACAAGAATGGCGAAAGGCGCAACAAGCCTTGCAAGCCGTCGCCGACGACGGCTCCTTGCCGCCCCTCTACCGAGGCTACGCGCAGATTTGGCAAGCCTCGTTCGATATCGAACAGGGACGACTGGAGGCGGCAGCAAAACGACTCGCCGCCTTAAACACAAAGAGCCGAAAGACAATCGAAGACTCGCCCGCCCTGCAAGGGCTCGCGCTATACTTGCAGGCAGCAATCCTCGCCGCGCAAGGCAATAGAAAAGAGGCGCAGAATTTTCTCTCGCGTGCACGCGCAATATCCACCCTCGCGCCCGTCTTGCACAAGCGACTGCAAGAAGCGGAACGCGCGCTCGAACCTTCGGACACGCCGTGACAACAACTCCCGCCGCCACCAACACCGCCACAGCCCTGCTGGCAGCGGCAGCCTTGCTGGTCGCAGGAGCATGCGCCGAGAAGCGTCTTTCCGGCAAACGCGAAGATGTGCAAGGCTTCGAAAGCGTGCGCCGTGCCAAGTCCTCGTCTTCGTCGACCATCGTCCTGCCGCAGCCCGAATCGTTGCAAGAATCTTCTCAAGAATGGCGGCAAGAACAACACTCCGCGCTCCACACCCCGCCCCGTCTTTCGACACCCTTCGCATGGCAGAAGCTTTTCCTCATTGCAACGGGCAAAGGGCGCACGCGCGCACAACCCCTTCAAGCCGTCCCGATCGTTGCCGAAGGTCGTCTTTTTGCCATGAGCACAGGAGGCAGTATCTCCGCCTTCGAAGCGACAACGGGACGAAAAATATGGCGACGCAAGCTCAAGCCCGCCGCCCCAAAAGCATCCTCCCAAGAATTCTATCAGGAAGCCTCCCAAGAATTCGGCAAGGGCTTCGGCGGAGGACTGGCGTTCCAAGACGGACGCGTCTTCGTCTCGACGGGACTCGGCATCCTCGCCGCGCTCGACGGACAAACGGGCGAGGTGCTGTGGCAACAACAGCTCCCCTTCCCTTTGCGTAGCGCGCCGAGCGTCGTCGCGGACACGAACAAAGCGCTGTTGCTTGTCGCAACGCCGACCTATCGAACTTACGCCTTCACATTGGACGGAGACATGCTTTGGCAGCAACAATCGACGCGCGATGCCCTTGCGCAACTGACGCTTGCCCCTTCGCCCGGCGTTGCGGGGCGGTATGCGGTTGTAGGCTACGGCGACGGGTCGCTGCTCGCTTTGGACAGGGACAACGGACGGGTCTTGTGGCAAGCCTTTGCAACGGCGCATAGGCGCTTCGATGCGCTCTCCGACATCGCGGACATCACAACGCCGCCTGTTCTCGCCGCCGGTCTCGTCTATGCCTCCAGCTTTTCAGGAAGGACGGTCGCCCTCGACCTCGCCTCAGGCAGCTTGCGATGGTCCACACCACTCGCCGCAGCAAGCTCGCTCGCTCTCTACGGAACAACCCTCTTCGTCGTCGACCAAAATAGCCTGCTGTCCGCGCTCGATGCCAACAACGGCACCGTCCTCTGGGAACGACAACTCACCGCGCGCGCCGGGCGCAAGAAACACAAAGCCGTGTTGTGGAACGGTCCCTTGCTGGCAGGAGATCAGCTGATCCTCGCCGCCTCGAACGGAGAGATCGTAGCCCTCGAAGCGCAAGACGGCACGACGGTGCGCCAAATGCGCTTTTCGGCGCACTTTACGGCGACCCCCATCGCGGCGCAAGGACTCTTCTTCTTTCAAGACAGCAAAGGTAACATCCACGCTTTTGAATGACCTTTCCGCAACAAAAAGCCGCCAAAGTTCTGATCGTCGGCAGACCCAACACCGGAAAGTCCACGCTGTTCAATCGGCTGTTGCAAAAGAACCTCTCGCCCGTGACACGCCGCGCAGGCATGACGCAGGACTGGGTCGAAGAGACGCTCGTCCTCGATGCCCTCCACCTGACATTGATCGATAGCGCAGGGGCAGAGCTGGCGCACGAGGGCGACCTTGCATGGCACAAAACGCGCGCACTGATCGAAGAGGTCGCGCTCGTTCTCTTCGTGCTGGACGCGCAAACCGAGCTCACCGCGACCGAACGCGACTTGGCAAAGTGCTTGCGCGGCAAAAGGGTTGTGGTCGTCGCCAACAAGGGCGAAGGGAAGACGATGCTGCCGGAACCCTGCACGCAGCTCGGCTTCGATTCCCCCTTGCTGATCTCCGCGTTGCACGGACAAGGCATCGACGCGCTGAGAGCAAGCATCCTCCAAGCCTTGAACGAGCGTATATCGGAAGAGGGCGAGAACAACAGCAGCGAAGAACAAAGTGGCGAAGAACAAGGCAACGAAGAACAAGGCAACGAAGAACAAGGCAACGAAGCCCCGAAGACGAGGGGAAAGTTGCCTCTTTTTTCGCTCGCCCTTTTGGGACGCCCGAACAGCGGCAAGTCGACGCTCGCCAATCGCCTTTTGGGCGAGGAACGCATGATCGTTGCCGGCAGCCCCGGCACGACGCGGAACGCAGTGAGAATGCGCTGGCAACAAGGCGGAGGCTACGCGACCCTCGTGGATACGGCGGGCTTGCGCAAACAGAGCAGCGTAAGGCGTGGCGCTCATCCGATCGAGCAAGCGTCGGCGCGCGATGCCTTGCGCGCTTTGCGCCAAGCCTCTGTGGTGGCGCTCGTCGTCGAGGCGACAAGACCCTTCGAGAAGCAAGAACGCATCCTCGCAGCCCGTGCGCTCAAGGCGGGCAAACCCCTCATGCTCGTTGCCAACAAGTGGGACAAGCTCTCTGGGGCGGAACGCAAAATCTTCTCGCGCGACCTCGAAGGCATGCTAAGAAGGCTTTTTCCCGATGTGCAAGGCTTGCCCGTCGTCATGGTGTCTGCGCTCTACGACAAGGATGTCTCGGTCGTCTTCTCGACGGCACGGACGCTGCACGATCTCGCCACGCGACGCATCTCGACGGCGCGCATCAACACATGGCTGGCGCAAGCGAAAACAGAGCATCCTCCGCCGCAGCAGCGCGGACGCGCGAATGCGTTGCGCTACGCGACGCAGACGGATGCCGCTCCGCCAAGGATTCTGATCCACGCGAACGCGACGCTGCCGCAAGTCTACCTCCGCTACCTCAAAGCCTCGCTGAGACGAAGCTTCGACTGGCGCGGAGTGCCAATCGTCGTAGAGGTGCAAACGCGCCAACAGCGCAAAGCCTCCTGAAGCCTTCCGAATTCTTCCCAAGTCCTCTTACAAGGCTTCCTAGAGGCTTTTAAAGTCGACATCGAAACAAGATAGGCGACGACGCATGATTGCAAACGCCTGCTCAGACTTGTCGCTCAACAGAAAACGCCTGCCGTGCAATGCCGCCGCTTCGCCCAAAGTGCCGCTGCCGGCGAAACAATCCAACACCCAGTCGTCGGCGGAAGAATGAACGCGAACGATCCGCTCTGCCAGCACAAGCGGTTTCTGCGTCGGATAGCCTGTCTTCTCGCGCCCCTGAGTGGGAACGATCGTCTGCCACCACACATCGGTCGGCGTCTTGCCGCGCAAAGCCTTGCGCGCACCCACAAGCCCCGGCGCCATGTAAGGAATGCGGTCGATCGCGTCGTAGTGAAAGCAGTAGCGACGAGGATCCTTGCTGTACCAAAAGATGCTGTCGTGCTTGCGAGGCCAACGGCGTTTCGAGCGGCCTCCGAAATCGTATGTCCAAACGATCTCGTTTTGGAAACAATCGCGCCCGAACAGACGATCGAGCAGCACCTTTGCATAGTGCGCCTCGTGGAAGTCGAGGTGGAGAAAGAGCGAACCTTCCGCCTTGAGAACACGGCGCACCTCCAGCAGGATCGCGCCGAGCCACCCGATATAGTCGGCATGACGGTCGTCGTAGGCAAGGCGCGCCACCTCCTCGCGTCGATGGTGTTGTGCGCCGAAACCGCGATAGACGGGCATCCCCGTCTCCGTCTCCGTCTCGATCGCATCCGTTTCAACGCGGTGACAACGCACCCGTCTGCGTTCCTGACGCTTTCCCGTGTTGAAGGGAGGATCGACATAGACGAGCGATACGCACTCGCTCGGCAAGGAGCGCAACAAGGTCTCCCCGTCTCCCTGAAAGACGGTGCTTCTGTTCGGCAACAACAAACGGCGGGATCGCTCCCTACCGCCCCTTACCGCTCCTTGTGATTTCAGCGGCAATGCCAGCGGCGATTTCGGCGACGCGGTCTCAGCGCACAAGAGCTCAAGACGCAAAGCTCAAGCGACGCTCAAGCGGCTTTGCCCTTCCAAGGCACGAAAGTACGCTCGACCCAGCGCATGACAAGATCGAAGCTGTAGGCGATGAGCCCGATGACGATGATGCCCAAGAAGACGATGTCGGTAGCAAGATAACGCGCCGCGTTCAAAACCATGACGCCGATTCCCGCCTTCGCCGCCACCATCTCGGCTGCCACCAATGTTGTCCACCCGAAGGCGATGGCAACGCGCATGCCGGTCAAGATTTCAGGCAACGCGCCCTTGAGAACAACATGCCATATGACTTGCGTAGGGCTCGCGCCCATCGAATAGGCGGCGTGGATCTGCTCGATGGAAACCGAGCGCACGCCCGCGCGCGCGTTGAGTGCCAGCGGAGCGAAGCATGCGAGGAAGATGAGGATCACCTTTGCCAAGTCTCCGATCCCGAACCATATGATCGTGAGCGGCAAGTAGGCGAGCGGCGGAATCGGACGATAGAACTCGATCGGCGGATCGAAGACACCGCGTGGAATTCTGCTCATGCCCATCGAAATGCCGATGGGAACGCCGAAGATGACCGCGATCACGAACGCCGTGAAAACCCGTTTCAGGCTGGCGATCGTGTGTTGCCACAAGGTCGCGTCGTTGAAGCCTATGCATTCAGTAGGCGTTGAGGAAGTCAATCCTAGAAAATTTTGGAACTCCTGCCAGTAGGTCGGCGCGCAAGAGATCAGAAGGAACTTTTGCCACACGATGTAGGGCGAAGGCAAAAACAGCGGCGGCACCCATTCCTGCTGCGTGGATAACCACCACAACAACAAAATGATGCTCACCGTGATGACGCTGATGAGGCCGCTCTTGCCGCGTCCTGGTGCGCCGTAGGAATCGATCACGGCCGCCTTCTTGTCCCCGCTCCTGATCCGCTTGCCGAGGAAAGCGAACCACCATATTTGCAGGTTGCGCAGGAAATTCGTCGCAGGTTTTTGTCGCGTGTTCACCGAAGGATCCTCCTCTAGAGCTCAGGCTCTTCTTCGCCGTGGATAATCGAGAGCACTGTCTCTCGCATTTTAATGAAGTCGGCGCGAGACTTGATCTTGCGCGCGTCTCCCCTGTCCAAAAAATCTTTCCAGAAAGTCAGCTCGTACTCGTGGGTGATCCGCCCCGGGCGCGGCGACATGACGATCAAGCGCGTCGCCATAAACAACGCCTCCTCGACGCTGTGGGTGATGAAGAAGACCGCCTTGTGCGTCTTGTGCCACACATTCAAAATCAGCTCTTGCATCGTCTCGCGCGTGAAGGCGTCGAGCGCACCCAGCGGTTCGTCCATCAACAGAATATCAGGGTTCGAGGTCAAAGCACGCGCCAAGCCGACGCGCTGCTGCATGCCTCCCGAAAGCTGGAAGACGGGATGCTGTTCGAAATCCTTCAGTCCGACGAGATCCAAGTTGTCTCTGGAAATCTTCAAACGCTCGCGCTCGCCCACGCCTTGCAGCTTCAGTCCGAACGCCGTGTTTTGCAAGACATTCAGCCACGGCAACAGGGCGTGCTTTTGAAAGACAACGCCGCGATCCTTGCCAGGTCCCCACACATCTTCAAAAACAACACCGCGATCCTTGCTCGGTCCGTCGACCTCCTTGCCCTTGATGCGAATACGACCCGCCGTAGGCTTGATGAAGCCTGCCATCACATTCAGCAGAGTCGTCTTGCCGCAACCCGAGGCTCCGAGGGCGACGATGAACTCACGATCGCGCATGGCCAAGTTCACATTCTTCAGCGCGGTGACATCCCCAGAACCGAGGTTGCCAGGAAAGACAACGCCGACCTTTTCAAGGTTCAGGACAACCTGCGATGCCTTCTTATCCCCCTTCGTTGTACGAGACATCATCTCCGTGCTTCCTCCCTAACGCCGCTTGGCTACTTGTGCTGCTATTTTGTACTACTTGGTTGCTTGTCCGCAACCCCCACAACCCCCAGCTCTTTGCCCCCAGTTTTCTGCCCCCAGCTCTTTGCCCCCAGTTTTCTGCCCCCAGTTTTTCTGCCCCTTGCCCCTTTCTCCCCCTTTTCGTTCCGCCTCTCTGCGCCTCTCTGCGCCTCTCTCCCCCTCTTCGACGAGTTGGGCGAAGAAGGCTGAAGGGCTGAGCGAAGCCTGTCCCCCGCGCGAGTTTGTAGCACAAATACGCGCGGGGGGGTCAATGCCTTTTAAAGCACAGGTACAGGCTTGATCAAGCTAGCACTTGCCGGCTTTGACCATTTTGACGAACTTCGTTGTCACGGCACCCTTGTAGCTGCCTTTGACCTTGTCAATTTTGCCAGCTTCTTTGAGGAACTGAGCCGTCGACTTGAGCGCTTTCGCCACCCCTCCGCCGAGCCAAGCTTTGGATATCTGCTGGTCGATGGTGGGATAGTCGTAGAGCGCAAGCACGGGTCCGACATTCGCCTGCTTTTCACCCAAGGAGCGAGCGATGGCTTTGGCGTTTTTGCTGCCGGGACCGTACATCGCGGGATTATCGCGATAGTCTGCGTCGGCTTCCGAGACGAGCTTGACGAACTTACAAGTGAAGTCAGCATGCTCTTTCGTGAAGGCTTGGCGTGCGACCATGGCATCGAAGGTTGCTTTGGACGGATCCATTTTGCTCAGGTCGCCTGAAGTCAGCAGGACATGTCCGCCGTTCTTAAGCTTGGAAAGGGCAGGATCCCATACGAAACCGCCATCGATATCGCCTCTTCTCCATGCCGCCACCATGTCGGGGGGCGACATGTCCAAGACATCGACCGATTTCGGATCGATCCCTTTGGCATCGAGGGCGAACATCATATGGAAGTGAGTCGTCGAGCCGAAAGGCACAGCGATCTTCTTGCCGACCAAGTCTTTAGCGGACTTGATGTTTTTCTTGACCACCAACGCTTCCGCGTCGTTGATGTTATCGTAGACATAGATCACATGCAGCGGAATGCCGCGGCTGTAACCCGCTGCCGTAGGCGACGATCCGTTCAGGGAGATGTCGACCGCCTTGGCGGCGAGCGCACTGATCACATCGGCACCGGAGCTGAACTGAATCAGATTGACACTTTTACCGCCCAATCCGTTTTTCTCGATATCTTTCATCTGCGCCTTCCAGGGGCCCAAAACGAGTTGATACCCGAGGTTGACATCGGCTGCGCTGGCGTTGAACGCAAACGCGCCCACGATGCCGACGGCAACTGCTTTCAAGACATGCTTCATCACATGACCTCCAAAAGTTAGGAAAAACGAGCGCAAAACGAAAGACTTCGACAATCTAGCGAATCTTCCCTTTGAACTCTGCTCAATGAGGCACCCGCGCTCGAAGGACTCCGCACCCCGTGTCGCACAACACGACACGCAAACACAAACCATCGCACGAGGCGCAAGCGCCCCTCTGATGCTCTTCTACGCGCTTGCCTCGACCTTGTCAAGCGTTTTACGAAAAATGTCGATCATTTCGTCGATCTGTGTTTTTTCGACGATGTACTGCGGAGCGAGGATAGCGGTATCGCCTGTAAACTTAGCGTGCAGACCGTTGTGGAACATGGCTTTTTGCAATGCCGTGCCTTGCGCACCCACCTTTTTGCCGTGCGCTTCCACCTCAATTCCCGCCATCAGTCCGTATCCGCGCAGGTCCTTAACCCTCGGATGTCCTTGCAGCGACCAAACGGCATCGAGGAAGTAAGGCGTGAGCTCTTTCGCGCGCGCGAAAAGTCCTTCTTTCTCGTAGATGGCGAGGCTTGCCAGTCCTGCAGCGCAGGCGACGGGATGCGCCGAGTAGGTGTATCCGTGCATGAATTCGACCGCGTTTGCAGGCGCAGCTTCGGTGATCGTTTTGTAAACTTCTTTGTTGGCGCCAACGGCACCCATCGGAATGCATCCGTTGGTGAGCGCTTTCGCCATGGTCATGATGTCGGGTGTGATGTCGAAGACGTCGGCGGCGAATCTTTCGCCGAGCCTTCCGAAACCTGTGATCACCTCGTCGAAGACGAGCAGAATGCCGTGAGCGGTGCAGATCTCGCGGATTTTTTCGAGATAACCTTTGGGCGGAACAAGCACGCCTGTCGAACCCGCGATGGGCTCGATGAAGACGGCGGCGATGGTGTTGCCGCCGTAGGTTTCACAGAGCCCTTCGAGATCGAGCGCGAAGTCTGCCCCTTCGTGCGGCTGTCCTTTCTCGAAGGGTGTCGCGCCTGTGTGGGTGTGGCGGATCGTCGAGATGTTGGGAAGCGTGAGACTGAAGGTTTCGCGGTTGCGCACCATGCCGGAGAGGGAGATCCCTCCCATATTGACACCATGGTAAGCTCGTGCGCGCGAGACGAAGCGGTTTCGGTGTCCTTCGCCCTTGGCGCGGTGGTATGCGAGCGCGAGTTTGATGGCGGTATCGACCGATTCGGAGCCCGAGTTGGTGAAGAAGGCGTAATCGATGGTATCGGGCAGCAGACGTGTCAGAGTTTCGGCGAAGGTGAAACTGATGGGATGTCCGATTTGGAAGGAGGAGGCGTAGGAGTTTTCTTGCAGCTGACGGTGTACGGCATCGGCGATCTCCGAGCGAGCGTGTCCTGCAGGCGAGCAGAAGAGTCCTGACGACCCGTCGAGCAGCTTTCTTCCTTTGTGGTCCCAGAGTTCAACACCTTTGGCTTTGGCGATGAGGCGTGGCGATTGTTTGAAGTCGCGGTTTTCTGTAAAGGGCATCCAGTGGGGTTCGAGGGAGTTGGCAGCGTGGGTCGGGGACTCGAGCATAGTTGGCTCCTTGGATTTGTGAGTTGAATCGGATACAGACGGGGAAAAGTCTAGCACAGAAAGCGAGAGGTGAGAAAATTTTCGGATGCTCGGCTACAGCGATTCTCTTGCGCTTGTGTTTGTTTTTTATAGTGAAGCAGAAAACAATGCTACAATGTTGATCCTTTGAGAAAAGAAGAACAGAACCTTTAGAGCAACCTTTAGAGCAACCTTGGAGCAACATGGGAAGAGGTCATGCTTGCGCGTCGGACGACGAAGCTCTGGCGTTCAAGACCTCGCTGCGCAAGAGACAGACTATGAAAAACACCGCAACCCTTCCAAGCGCAGACGCGCAGCAGGACGCGATGACGCAAACCTTGTTGCCGCCTAACGCCATCGCGCCGCAACCCTTCGCCTTGAATCGTTTCGTCGTTGCCGATGCCATCGAATACTTGACGCGCCATATGCAGCCTAATTCTGTCGACCTCACCATCACCAGCCCGCCGTATGACAATCTGCGGAACTATAACGGCTATCGCTTTGACGCGAAAGCGATGCTTGCTGCTCTGTATCGCGTGACGAAAAAGGGCGGTGTTGTCGTTTGGGTTGTCGGCGAAAAAATCAACGGCGGGAGAAGCCTGTCCAGTTTTGAACAGGCGTTGGTCGGGCGCGATTGTGGCTTTGCCGTCCATGATGTGATGATTTACCAGAAGAAAAACACACCCTTTATGCGCTCCAACGCCTACACAAACTGCTACGAGCTGATGCTTGTCTTCGCTAAAGGCAAGCCCAAAACCTTCAATCCGCTCAAAATACCGACGAAGCGCAACGGCGTGGAAATGTGTGTCGCCAACAAGGGCGCGGACGGTATCAATCGCAAAGTTCCCGTCGAGCTCAAGAAGGAAAAGACCCGAACGAACATCTGGGAGTATGCTGTCGGGTTGGGGGGAAGCACTCGCGACAAGGTTGCGTTCCAGCATCCCGCCATATTTCCCGAACGGCTTGTCGCCGACCACATCGAGTCGTGGAGCAACCCCGGAGACCTTGTCCTTGACCCGATGTGCGGCAGCGGAACGACCTGCAAGATGGCGGCACTAACGAAACGAAACTGGCTTGGCATCGATATCTCTCAGAAATACATCGACATAGCGCAGGAACGCATAGAGATGCACTTGGGGTTACACTTGTGAAGGTTGAGGATTGGGTTTGC
>JABACB010000219.1 GCA_014237925.1 Alphaproteobacteria bacterium | reverse complement strand
CGAAGAGATAGGTATCCGCGCCATGCCCGCCGAGGAGGGTGTCCGTACCTTCTTCGCCCTGGAGGGTGTCTGCGCTACCGAATCCTCGCAAGATGTCGTTGCCCTCGCTACCCGAAAGGTCGTCGATGCCTTCGCTGCCGACAACAAGGGTGACGCTTGAATCCGACCAAGACAAGGCTGGCGCAGACCCCGCGGCAGGAATAGAGGCGGGATCGGGAGCATCGAAAGATTCTCCAGTGAACCCTATTCCCTGTCTTTTGTCGTAAAGAAAGGTAAAAGCATCAGGGCGATCGAAATAGTCTTGAATTGTAACACGGGAAGGATCGAAACCTTCTTCTAGGCCCACCGTGTCTACGATGAGGTCGTCGCCTGAGCGTGTGAAAGCGAAGTTGGCTGAGGTATATACATAGGTGTTGCTGGGGGAGTAAAACTTGATTTGATTTTCACTACCAGCAGTCACCTCGCCAGTGCCACTAGTGTCATCATCCACAACAGTGACATGCTCACCGAGTAATACCCAATATTCAGTCTTCCCTGCATCTCCGTTTGATGTTTTTTCAGTGTAGCCTAAGAAACCGCTGGGAGCAGGAACAGCGAAAGGAGTGCCATCGTTGATTTGAAGCATGATGCTGTAGAGGGGATCGGTGCTTGTTTCGGAGACGAAGTAGTCTTCGAGCGTGACCTCGTTTTCGGCGTCTCCGTCGCTGTTTGTATCGACGACGATCACCAGATCTGTGCCGTCCTCGGCGTTGCGTTCAAAGGAGAAGTCGGAGGCTTCA
>JABACB010000218.1 GCA_014237925.1 Alphaproteobacteria bacterium | reverse complement strand
TACGTTTTGTAGAAATTCTGTGAACAAATTTACTAGAATCCATATCGACGTGGCTAACACAACCAGTTAAATCAAATTCATTGTTGTCTTTATCTTTTACATCATGTATTTTACTACCATTTTGAAACCATGTCCAACTAATAACAAAATCTATAATCTCCGTCAACAGATCATTATTACTATTACCACTACCACCAGTCTGATAAAAATTTAATATTCTTTTAGGTCTATCACCTAATTCGTCAACTGCCCCAAATGGACCAGTTCCATCTACATTAATAAAAAGTTCCACATTTAATGAATCCCATTTCCAATTATCATTATCTTCATAATTTTGAACAATATCATGAAATATTTTTCCACCATGACTATGACCAATAAAAATTACATGCTTATAACCATACTTTTGATACTGAGTTAAAATATACTCCCATGTGAATTCATCACTATAAGTATATAAAGTGGTATCAGAATCCTCCCAACTTCCAATAAATGCTACAATGTTTGAACTATTATCAATTCCAACGGCATCTTTTTCTGTGTCTTTTGAAAATATATTGCATTTGTCAATGATATTTTTATCACCTAGATCCATAATTAAACGTCTTATACCTCGATCACAATTCATATCGAATATATCGTCACAGTTACATCCTCTATTATCCAATAATTCACATTTATCATCATGATTGCCAGAATCAGAACTAGAACTAGAACTAGAACTAGAACTAGAACTAGAACTAGAACTAGAACTAGAACTAGAACTAGAACTAGAACTA
>JABACB010000217.1:377-781 GCA_014237925.1 Alphaproteobacteria bacterium | reverse complement strand
ACATAACAAAAATATCCAATTAGATGCAGAAGCAGAATTATCTAATAATTATTTAGAGCATTTAGATCATGGGTGGATTTCAGCTTTTAATGAAATATCAAATATAGCAAAAAAACATTTTGGAAAAATATTCATTTATCATAAAGGAGTTGGAGAGTATGTAAGTGAGATACTACAAGAAACTGTTTTAACATTAAAAGATGCCAATTCAAAAACAAATTATAAGCACGTGGCCGCATCTTTTGCATTCGGAATGTTATTTGGAGCGATATTGGTAGGAGTTATCAAAATTCTGACTGACGATGATGATTAATTGTCGTATATGTAAAATGATGTTTTTATCTTGAATGTATTTTTTCAACATATTATTCTAGCATGAAACTATCTTCCGTCGATTCCATCGG
>JABACB010000217.1:112-367 GCA_014237925.1 Alphaproteobacteria bacterium | reverse complement strand
GTCTCCATTATGAGCTTTTTTTACAACTCTAGCCAAAAGATATACTGTTAAAAACAATCACAGGTATGAATTATATCCATCCAAACGCACTTACCTCGTACCTTTGATCTAGGTTCTATCTATGAGGATCAAAACTTGCACACATTTCAAAAGATACGTGATTTTCTCCAGTTCCACCTTACATCCTCATCCACCACAATTCCATGTTGAGATTTTTTTTTAAATTCTAGCATTTCTTCTTCATGATATCCATCA
>JABACB010000217.1:0-102 GCA_014237925.1 Alphaproteobacteria bacterium | reverse complement strand
GTCTCCATTATGAGCTTTTTTTACAACTCTAGCCAAAAGATATACTGTTAAAAACAATCACAGGTATGAATTATATCCATCCAAACGCACTTACCTCGTACC
>JABACB010000216.1 GCA_014237925.1 Alphaproteobacteria bacterium | reverse complement strand
TAAGGAACGAGCAAAATATCGGAAAAGACAATGGCTGCGTCCAAAGCAAATCGTCGCATCGGCTGTAAAGCCGCTTCCACCGTCAGGGTAGGATTCAAACAAAAAGAGAGAAAATCAGGTGTCTTTTTACGCAACAATCGATACTCGGGCAAATAACGCCCAGCTTGTCGCATCATCCATATGGGAGGAGGCACAACCTTTTCTCTAGAAAGAACTCGTGTAAAAGAAGTTTTCACAATCCTTTAAATATACTTAAAAGAATTTAAATTTTTTATGTTTATTATTATTAGTCTGTGAGTCGTGAGGAAAAACTTCTATGCTTTTTGTTTCACGGCTTTAACAAGATTTTATCTACGGGGAAAGATAGTGTGATTTTAAGGGAAGGGGTGGGAAAGTTTTTTTCTTTCCTTTCTTTTTCACTTTTATCCCCTTGTTGTCAGAAGGTTTTTCTTCTTTTGTTATGGCATCGTTTTCTCTGCATCTGATTTCTGATTCGACGGGAGAGACTGTTCAAAGTCTCTCCCGTGCTTGTCTTGCGCTTTTTCCTTCGGTCAAGACGATCGAACATCTGCATCCTTTGATTTACAACGAGACTCGTATGACAAAGATGTTGCCGATATTGGCAAAAGAACGAGGCATCGTTGTATTTTCGTTAGCCAGTCAACCCCTTGCGCGCTGCCTACAAGATTTTTGTGTACAGCAGGATATGCCTTATTTTTCTATTCTTGAAGGTCCTCTGGCAGCTTTTACGCGATTTTTTGGAAGGTCGCCGTTGGAACGATCCG
>JABACB010000215.1 GCA_014237925.1 Alphaproteobacteria bacterium | reverse complement strand
ATGGAACTATCACTGCTAATAGCCTCAATCTCACCGTAGGTGGTAATTTTAGCTATGACGACTCAGCTAATGATTTCGTTTTGGGCGACAATGATAGTCTTGTAGTTTCAGGAAGTGCTAATATTGTTGCAGCTAATTTTGCTAATAGCGGAACTATCACTGTTACCGATAGTCTTAATCTTAGCGCTGATACTTTTACCAATAGCGGAGGTGTGCTTAATGCAGATACTTTTGCTCTCAATGTGGCTGGTGATTTTGATTATGGAACTATCACTGCTAATACTTACAATCTCCAAGTGGGCGGTAATTTTAACTATGACGACTCAGCCAATAATTTCATTTGGGGCGTGAATGATAGCCTTGTAGTTTCAGGAAATGTTTCTGTTGTTGCAGCTGATTTTGCTAATAGCGGAAATATTACTGTTACCGATAGTCTTAATGTTACCGCTGATACTTTTGCCAATAGCGGAGATGTGGTTAATGCAGGTACTTTCGCTCTTTCTGTAGCTGGTGATTTTGAGCATAGAAATATCATTGCTAATACTTACAATCTCCAAGTGGGCGGTGACTTTAGCTATAACGACTCAGCGAATAATTTTACTTGGGGAGTAAATGATAGCCTTGTAGTTTTAGGAAGTGCTAATATTGTTGCAGCTGATTTTGCTAATAGCGGAATTATCACTGTTACTAATAACTTTAATGCAACAGTAGCTAACTTTACCAATGAAACTGGTGCAACTATTACCGCTGCTGAATGCAATTTTGTTCATGATTCTTTCATTGATAG
>JABACB010000214.1 GCA_014237925.1 Alphaproteobacteria bacterium | reverse complement strand
TCGTGCGGAATCAGGGGCAACAGCAAGGCAGAGCAAAAAAGTCGCTGCAAACAGCCCTCTTGAAAACATCGACGGGTTTGTTACGGGCTTCATCTTTCGTCTCGCTCTTTTCTTCAAGGTTTATTCTTAAGGCTTATTCTTAAGGCTTATTCTTAAGGCTTATTCTTGCAAAAAGCTTGCGCTTCGTCTACAATGTGTAACAATGAAGGGGGAGCAGGGAGAAAAACACGAAGACACGAGGAGACAGACGAGTCTCGTTGCACAATCCTGTAAAGGAGGAGTTGCCATGGTGGGGGAAAAGAAGAAAACAAGCAAAGCGCCTGACAAGTCCGACAAGGCTTCCGCGTCGCAAGAAGCCGAAAAAAAACGGGCGGCGCTGAAGAAGGCGAGCAAAGAATCACTCCAGGGAGCCCAAAGAATCGCCCAAAGAATCGCTCAAAGAATCGAGCAAGGAATCGCCCAAAGAATTATCCAAAGAATCACCCAAAGAGTCGACTAAGACTTCATCAAGAAAGTCGGTAAAGGCATCCTCGCAAGTCTCGCGCAAAGAAGCGCCGAAAAGCAAGACGGCTTCGGTCGTGCGTCGCAAACCCCGCGTAACCTCAGCTTCCTCCGTTTTGCAAAATATGGCTCGTGGGCGTGAGGAAGAATCGTTGCTGACGACAAAAACCTCCTCCCCCTCCCCCTCTCGCGCGGCAGGTGCGCGCAAAGGAGCGAAGAAAGGTCGCTTGTCCGCCAAAGGATACTGGCAGGGACAAATGCTGCTCGCCAGTCCCGCCATCGGC
>JABACB010000213.1 GCA_014237925.1 Alphaproteobacteria bacterium | reverse complement strand
GAGGTTTTAAAAGCTATCAGTCACCAATCTACAAAATTCGTCTTCAATACACAACAATTCTTAACAAACATTCTTCGTTGGCGTCGTCACCAATCTACAAAATTCGTCTTCAATACACAACACTTCCTCTATAATAACCTCCGGTCTTGCAGTCACCAATCTACAAAATTCGTCTTCAATACACAACACTTGCAAATTTACTTTCTGTTGTTATGAGGTCACCAATCTACAAAATTCGTCTTCAATACACAACGGTAACCCACAGAGACTAACAAACGCAGAGGTCACCAATCTACAAAATTCGTCTTCAATACACAACTAGAATAGCCAGATTTTGCAGTATCGTCATGTCACCAATCTACAAAATTCGTCTTCAATACACAACGATAGCGAATTACATTTAATGTCTAAAGGTGTCACCAATCTACAAAATTCGTCTTCAATACACAACGGTTAAGCAGGCGGGCAGTTTATATTTGCCGTCACCAATCTACAAAATTCGTCTTCAATACACAACAGATTTGTATTAAAAGAACCTATACATTCAGTCACCAATCTACAAAATTCGTCTTCAATACACAACAGTGTTAAAAGTTTTGTGGCAGAGTTGGAGGTCACCAATCTACAAAATTCGTCTTCAATACACAACCCAAAAGCCACCTGTATCATACCCAGTCCCGTCACCAATCTACAAAATTCGTCTTCAATACACAACTACCGTACTACCTTGAATTCGTTTAAAGCTGTCACCAATCTACAAAATTCGTCTTCAATACACAACGAGGAGACTGAGAAGGCTA
>JABACB010000212.1 GCA_014237925.1 Alphaproteobacteria bacterium | reverse complement strand
TCGCAGAGTAAATTTAATTTGTATTTTTTAGATAGAGAAATTCTAATATCAATCTCTTCTTTTAATTCTAAAAAAACAGCTCTAGTCATAGCAATATCGTTTTGACAATAGTCTCTTACTTTTTGTTTTTCTATATTGTCTAATTCTTTGGAAGGTTCGTAGGGTAAATCTTGGATTTTCTTATAATTTATTCTACAGGCTATTTCTTTGAGTGAGCTTTTTATAGCTGGGCAAATTTTTAAAAGGTCTATATGGAATTTTGGATTTTCAAATTCAAGCTGGTTGTCAAAAATAACATCGTTGATTTTCTTCTTTTTTAAAATAATGTCTTGGGTAATTTCAAAAATTTTGCTGGTGGGTAATCCTTTTATGAAGGCTTTTAAGATAGGAATATCAAAATGAAGGGAATTAAACCCTACGAGCATTTTGTTTTGTAGGTACAAAAGAAGGGATTTGTGAACCGAAGAGTCCTTTTCTAAAAACGCATCACTTTTTAGCATTTCAAACCAAGTTATTATATTTGTTTCTGTATTTAAAAAAGCACAAAAAAAGAAATTTTTGTAAATTTCAATATCAAAAATAACAGCAGGTCTTTTAAGTAATAACATTCTTAGAAAAGGATTATAAAGGTTTACCAGACAATATCATCCGGCCTAGGATCATTTTCATTTGGAGGACTTATGCCAAATTCCTCGAGTTCGTCTATTGCATTAAAATCGGTGAAATCGTCCACTTCCGCAACACTTCCGCCATCCCCTAAAGGTTCTCCTTTTTTGAGGTATTTTGCCCCATCTAAATTAC
>JABACB010000211.1 GCA_014237925.1 Alphaproteobacteria bacterium | reverse complement strand
AGCTAGCCAACAAGCTCTACGGCGGCGACGGCATCGACACCATCAGAGGTGAGGCGGGCATCGATACGATCTACGGCGGACTGAAAGGTGACCAACTCTTCGGCGGCGATGACGGCGACTTTCTCTACGGCGAAAGTGGAGACGATGTTATCTACGGCGGCTTGGGCGCAGACACCCTCGACGGCGGCGCGGGTGCGGACACGCTTATCGGCGGTGCGGGAGACGACATCCTCGACGGCGGCGCGGGTGCTGACACCTACATCATCAGAAGTGGGCACGACGCGAACACGATCCAAGGCGACGAAGACGACGCGGCAGGCGTGGTCAACAATATCTACTTTAGGAATGCAGGGCGCGGCTTTTTCTCTATCGAGCGCGATGCCAACGGCAATGTCGAGATCAGCTCGGTCGGTGGCGAAAGCGTGACGATCGCTGCGGCTTCTTATGCGGACGGTCGCTACAGCCTACACTACGGTGCGAACGACAATCTGCTTGGCACGATTTCTTTCGCCTCTACTGTTGAGGTCAACGGGGTTGTGCAAGGCACGGATGGGCATGACATCCTCTTCGGCTTGGCGGGGGATCAGACCTATCGCGGCGGCGATGGCAACGATGTGCTTTACGGCGGCGATGGCACAAACACGCTAGAAGGCGGCGGTGGCAACGATATCTTGGTAGGCGGCGCGGGCAGCGATACCTTCATCGGCGGTGGCGACAAGGATACCATCAGCTATGCAGGCTCTGACGCTGCGGTCAGCGTCAACCTCCTTCCGCAGGTCTTATCGTTATCGGGCGGACACGC
>JABACB010000210.1 GCA_014237925.1 Alphaproteobacteria bacterium | reverse complement strand
CGACGACGATCTGCCACGGCAGCCCGACCAAGTCGGTCTCGGCGAACTTCACGCCCGCGCGCACATCGAGACGGTCGTCGTAGAGAGTCTCGATGCCCTCGCGGCACAGACTTTCGTAGAGATTTTCCGCCGCTTGCCGACCTTTCTCGTCCTTGGCGAGCGCGACCAAGCCGACGGAGAAAGGAGCGATCGAATCGTGCCAAACGATGCCGTTCGCGTCGTGCGAGGCTTCGATGGCAGCAGCGACCAGACGCGAGATGCCCACCCCGTACGAGCCCATGGCAACGGGAATATCGCCGCCTTGTCGGGTTGCCACCCGCGCCTCCAGCGGACGCGAGTATTTGTCGGCGAAGAAGAAGACATGTCCGACCTCGATGCCTCGGGTGGAAATCCTGCGTGCTGCGGGAACTTCTTGGGCAAAGCGCTCAGCGTCGTGTTCCTCGTCGGTCGCCGCGTAGCAGGAGGTGGCGCGTTCAAACAGCTCGGCGTGCGCCTTGGCATCGTTTCCTGAGGCATCCTGCCACCTTTGTTCCAAAAGGGTGCTGTCGCAATAGACGGCACTCTCGCCCGTTTTCGCCAAGATGACGAACTCGTGGCTGTTGTCGCCACCGATCGGTCCCGTCTCGGCGCGCATCGGCACAGCCGTCAGCCCCATACGCTCGAAGACGCGCAGGTAGGAGACCGCCATCGCCCTGTAGGAAGCCATGCCTTGCTCTTCGTCCGCATCGAAGGAATAGGCGTCCTTCATATAGAACTCGCGCGCGCGCATGACCCCGAAGCGAGGACGAATCTCGTCGCGGAACT
>JABACB010000020.1 GCA_014237925.1 Alphaproteobacteria bacterium | reverse complement strand
CAATTGAAATAATTTCTTCAACAAGCCAACCTATATCAAAATATTCTTTTTCTTGAAATTTCTCCAAATAACCCGCCAATTCTTTAACCAACGGAAAAGACTGCGGAATGTATTGTTTGACATTTGCCAATTCAATGACGATATTGTCATTCTCAGTGCCAAGTCTGGCTAAAAACAAACTGAACCCTAATGTTTGAGCAAACACATCGGCGAATTCGTCTTTTGTGATTTCTCTAGAAATTTGAACTTGAAAAGCTCTGTAGATGGCAAAAACAGCGTCTCGTTCGCCAAGATACTTTTCTTGAATCCTAAACTTGTCTTTCAAAGCACCACGCAAATAATGGCAGCGTATTGCCAACATTGCTGTCAATTCCTTAACGCTGGCAATTTTGTCGGGAACAACAGCGAAAAACAAACGCAACCTTGCGTGAAAATCGTCAACAGTATCGTCGTTTAGTTTTGCGACTTTAATTTTTTGAAAAAATTGTGTCACATCTTCTTTACGCACAACCGATACGCTCCGTTCATCCTCCGACCAGTAAAAATCGTGGTAGTTGGTAATTAAGATATTCTCGTTGAGCGTCTTGTATCGCTTAATTTGCTCCGAGCGCGCAACCTCCAAACAATCCATGCCCGGCTTCTTCGTCTCTACATAACCGATCACCATCCCCCTACGGCTGATCTTGAAATCCGGCGCCTTCCCCTTAACCTGCTCGGGCTCCTGCTGAATTTGGACATCCTTGTCCCACAACAAAGCACAGCCCTTCAGCAAATTCTCCAACGCCGTTCTGCCCGAATGCTCCGTGCCACCCCCATCGCCGTAAGCCGAGCGTAGCCCCTCCAGATACTCATCGACAAGACGGCGGAAGTCTTGCGTCCCCTGTTCCGACATAGCACCCCACCGATCGCTGATTCTTCCGCCGCTTCTTCCGCTATTCCTTGACCGCAAAGATCGCCTCGATCTCGACGGCAACATCCAACGGCAACGAAGGCGCTCCCACCGCAAACCGAGCATGCCTGCCTCGCTCGCCCAAAACCTCCGCCAGCAAGTCCGATGCGCCGTTGACAACGAGAGGATGCTTCGTAAACTCAGGCACACAAGAAACAAAACCCCCAACCTTCACAAGAGAACGAATCCTCTCCCAATCCCCCCCCAACGCCTTCTTGGCAACCGCCAACACATTGATGGCACAAAGCCGCGCGGCACGAACGCCCTCCTCCAGCGCAACCTCGCCGCCTAGCTTGCCCCGCACCGCGATCTCGCCGCGCTCCATCGGCAACTGACCCGATACGAACAACAACCCCCCGCTCACCACAAAAGGTACGTAGTTCGCCGCAGGAAGAGGCGCCTCAGGCACCACGATTCCCAAAGCCCCCAGCTTCTTCTCGATCTCCGACATACAAAACCTCCGCTTTCGATCGGTTCTCCCCCTGCTCCCCCCGCTCCCCCCTGTTCCAAGCCAGTATAGCCCACCCCCCGCCTCGATACAACGCTGCCCCTTGATGATGCGGAGAATCTGCTCTAGGCTAGCTGACACTGCTAGATGACTCTTCTTGGTTTTGCGCCCTTACGACCATGCTTCACATTCCCTCCGTGCTGACCCTGACAGCCCCTGCCAGAGAGCAAGCCCTGCCTCTGATCGTGGACTCGCCGCACAGCGGGCGCGACTACCCCGAAGACTTCCGCACACGCGCGCCGCAAGCGCTGCTGGAGCGCGCCGAAGACAGGTATGTCGACTGGCTTTTCGAAGGCAGTCCGCGTTGCGGCGCTTATTTTTTGCAAGCGCACTTTCCGCGCAGCTACATCGACCCCAACCGTGCCGAAGACGATCTCGACTTCGACCTCCTGCACCTCGAAGAGGGAAAATTCCACAAGCCGCTCTCGCCGAGCGCGAAAACACAGCAAGGCTACGGCTTGATCTGGCGATACTGTCCGCCCGGTCTGCCCCTCTACGACCGCAAGCTCTCGACGGCAGAAGTGTGCGCCAGACAAGAGAATTATTGGCAGCCCTACCACCGCGCGCTCAAACAACTCTACGACCGCCTGCAAGGAGAGTTCGGTTGCGTCTTTCATCTGAACGCCCACTCGATGCCCGCCTCCGCCGTCGGACGCGACGGTGCCGACATCGTCCTCGGCGACCGCAGGGGCGACAGCTGCTCAAGCGCATGGCGACAATGCGTACAACGCGCCTTCGAACGAGAAGGCTTTTCTGTCGCCATCAACGAGCCCTATCAAGGCGCGT
This sequence comes from Alphaproteobacteria bacterium, assembly GCA_014237925.1. GTDB lineage: Bacteria > Pseudomonadota > Alphaproteobacteria > JABAAW01 > JABAAW01 > JABAAW01. The sequence continues at coordinate 24,844 of JABACB010000020.1, read as the reverse complement.
ATCTGATCGAAGCCTACGCCAACAAAAGCGCGCGACGCGAAGCCTTGCAAGTCGAGATCAATCGCGCGCTCTACCTCGACGAAACGAACGCAACGCTCAAACCCGAAGCACGCGAACTGCGAGCGCGCCTCCAAGCCGTGCTCGTGCGCTCCGCCGCCTATGTGGCGAACCTCGTCGCGAGACCTGTCGCACTCTATCCGCACTTCGATCCGCAGCACGACGCGCACAGCTGCGCGCTATCCTAAGCAAGCTGTCCTAGCTGCTGTCCTGGCTTGCGTTGTGTCATGAACCCACCCTCTGGCGTCGCCCCCCCCATCGCCACCTTGCGCCGCGACATCGATGCGCTCGACGAACGCATCCTCGACTTGCTGGCAGAGCGTTTCGTGCTGGCTCAGTCGTTCGGCAAGGACAAACCCCTCGAAGGCACCCTCGCCACGACGCTCTCGACAGCCGCCTTGCCCGCGCTACGACCGCAACGCGAGCATCACATACTCACGCGCCTGCTCGCGCGTTGCCGCAAGAAGGGGCTGCCCGAAGCCCTCGTCGTGCAACTGTGGCGACAACTGATGAGCGCGACAGCCTTCGTCCAAAGAGCCTACGGAGTCTCGTACCTAAGAGACGACGCGCTGTGTTTGGTCGCCCTCGGCGCTTGTTTCTCGCCGCACATCACCCTGCTGCCGCAAGCGACCGAAGGCGAGGTCGTCGCCGTCCTCTCGCAGGAGGCGAACGCGTTTGCGCTCGTGAGCCTCTCGACACCGCACCCTGCAAGCGCTGTCAAGGAACCCGTCTCCGAAGAACCTGTCCCGTGGTGGCGCTACTTGTTCAGCACGCACGCACCGCGCATCTTGCAGGCTCTGCCAAGTCGAGCCTTGCATGAGACGAACACGACGCAACGCGTCTTGCTGCTGGGAAGGCTGCCGAGCTCCTTCATCGACGAGAATGCCGCTTGCAAATTTTTTCTCGTCAACCTCCAAGCCGCACGCGCCGAAAACAACCCCGCCGCCTTGGCGCAAGACCTTCTCAAGCAAGACGGGCTGGCTGATGCCAAGCCTTCTCTGCTGGGACTGCACGAAAAGACGATCCTCCTCTGTTGCCGGGCTGCAAGCCGCATGACGAGTGCCGCTCTGCTCGACGCGCTCTCGGCGTTCGGAGAGGCGCGCCATATCGGCTCGACGCACGACGACTGGACTTGCATCCTTGCCGACAAAACGCGACACAATCCTCCCCCTACCCCTGACGCTGTCTCCTGACGCTGATCCCTGATTCCTGATCCTTGATTCCATGGCGAAGTCTGCATCGAAAACATCCGTGTCGGAAAAGCCTGACAACCCGCCGTACCTCCGCGCCGTCGTTGCGCGGCTGCCACGCTATCGGGCGGGACGGCATCGTCTGGCGGACGAGACGAGCGAGCCGCGTGCGATTCTTTCCGCCAACGAAAACCCCTATGGCTGCTCTCCTGACGCACGAAGCGCGCTCGTGCGCTACGCAGAGCAGGGCGGGTTGCATCGCTACAGCGATGCTTGCAGCGATGCCTCGCTCCACGAGGCGTTAGTTGCAAACTTGGCAACCTTCTGCGAAGAACAGGAAGGTTGCTCCCCTTCGCCCGAACAGGTTCTGCTCGGCAACGGGTCGGACGAGCTGATCGACTTGCTTGCGCACGCCACGATCGAGCGCGGCTGTAATGCTGTCGTCTGCGCGCACACTTTTCCGCTCTACGCGCTCGCGGTGCGCGCTCACGGCGGCGAAGTGCGCGTAGCGCCGCGCACAGCCCCTGCTTACGCCTTGTCGGTCGAGCGTTGCGCCGCGCTGTGCGACGAGCGCACGCGCCTGTTCTTTCTCGCCAACCCCGACAACCCGACGGGACGCATGGAGGATCGAGCGACTCTACACGCTTTACGCGCAGCCTTGCCACGCTCTGTGCTGCTCGTGCTGGATTCCGCCTATGCCGAGTATGTCGCCTCCGCGCGTTACGACAGCGGTCTTGCGATGGCGTGGCGCGACGAATCGGTGGTGATGTTGCGTACTTTTTCGAAAGCGCACGGGCTTGCCGCGCTACGTTTGGGATGGGCTGTCGGTAGCCGCAAGCTTGTTGCCGCCTTGCAGAGCTTGCGCCTTCCCTTCAGCGTCAATGCGGCGGCGCTGGCTGCGGCGAGCGCCGCGTTGAAGGACAGAGAGCATGTTCTGCGTTCCTGCAACGACAATCTTCAAGAACGCACAAGATTTGCCGACTGGGCACGGGGGGCGGGGTTGCGTCCTTTGGAATCGCATGCGAACTTCCTGCTGTTGGATTGCGGTAGCGAAGTGCGCGCGCGTTCTCTCTATCGACAATGGGAAGGGGCGGGCTTCCTCGTACGGTTGTGCGCGCAGAACGATCTTCCGCACATGTTGCGCGTCACCGTAGGCACGAAACAAGAGATGGATGCCTTGTTCTCCGTGCCGTTCGACCTTCCTTGCTGCGACGTTGCGGATTCCAGGTCGTCTGTCGGCTTGTCCGTCGAGCAACCCTCGCTCTAGTCGTCGAGCAGACCCATGCCCGAAGCGCGTGCTCCGCTAGCCCGTAACATCAGCATCGTCGGCGTTGGACACATCGGCGGCTCGCTCGCGTACGACCTTCTCGCCACCCGCGCCTGCACGACGCTCACCCTCCACGACAGCAGTCGTCGCGCGCGCAACAATCTCGCCGCGCTGTTTCCCGGTTGCTGCGTTGCGGGCTCTCTCGAAGACGCTGTCCGCACCGCCGACTTGCTCATTCTCGCCACGCCCCTCAGTGCCTATCCTAAGCTGCTCGCAGCGATTGCACCCGTTCTCGCTCGCCGCACCGTTGTCAGCGATGTTGGCTCGGTCAAAAGCATCGTTTGCCAACAATTCTCTGAACTGCTTCCGCCGCGGGCTGTCTGTGTTCCCGCGCATCCTGTCGCGGGGACCGAACATTCAGGCGCAGAAAACGCGCGAGCCAACCTCTTCCGCAACCGATACACCATTCTTACGCCAAGCGAACGCTCGAGTTCAAGCGGCGTGCGTCTCGTCAAGGCGCTGTGGCGGAGGGTCGGTGCGCGCGTCATGCTTCTTCCCGCAGCCCAACACGACTCGATCCTCGCGCTCACCTCGCACCTGCCGCACGCGATTGCCTACGCGCTCGTACTGGCTGCGCTGGAAAGCCCCCACCGCGAAAGCGATCTCGCCAAGCTCTCCGCCGGCGGCTTTCGAGACTTCACACGCATTGCCGCCTCCTCGGCGCGCATGTGGCACGATGTCTTCTTCGCCAACCCGCAAGAGTTGAAACGCTCGCTGAAGCACTTTCGAGCTGCGCTCGACAAGATCGAACGAGCCGTTGCGAAAGGAAGAAGCGAAGAGCTCATCGCCTTCTTCGAGCGAGCACGAGCGAGTCGCCGCTCCATCCTTGCCGAGGGGCAAGCGGGAGTGTTTCTTCCCGACGAGCCCGCCCCCTCCAACTCTCCAGAACAAGGATGACAGGACAAGGATGACGGCTTCGGATATTTCCGTCTCGAATGAGGATGGCGAGAAGAACGGCAAGGAGAGTGGCGAGCCTGTTCGTTGCTCTGTGTTGATCTTGGGCTCGGGGCCAGCAGGGTTGACGGCTGCGATCTATGCAGCGCGCGCAGGGTTGCATTGCGTCGTATTGGAAGGGTTGCAGGCAGGCGGTCAGCTGATGATCACGACGGATGTGGAGAACTACCCTGGCTTTGCGGAGTCTGTTTTAGGTCCTGATCTTATGGCTGCGATGCGCGCGCAGGCATCGAAGGTAGGAGCGGAGGTTCGTTCATCGAGCGCGACTTCGTGCGATTTGGGGCATCGTCCTTTTCGTGTTCTCGACGATCGTGGGGCTGTTTATCTTGCGGAGAGTTTGATTGTTGCGACGGGGGCGACGGCGAAATGGTTGGGTGTTCCTGGTGAGGAGCGATTGCGGGGTTTTGGAGTTTCTGCGTGCGCGACTTGCGACGGCGCGTTTTTCAAGGGCTTGGAGGTTGCGGTTGTGGGCGGAGGTAACACGGCGGTTGAGGAGGCGTTATTTTTGACAAGGCATGCGTCTCGAATTTATGTTGTTCATCGTCGCGACAAGTTGCGAGCGGAGAAGATTTTGCAGGAGAAGTTATTTTTGCGCGAGAATGTCGAGATGTTGTGGAGCAGTGTTGTGTGTGAGATATTGGGGGATGGGGAGGTAACAGGAGTTAGGTTGCGTGGGTCTGCGGGTGATGAGGATAGGGAGCGTGTGTTGTCTGTTTCGGGTATTTTTGTTGCGATTGGTCATGTTCCTGAGACGGGGCTGTTTCGCGGTCAGGTTGAGATGGATTCGGAGGGTTATATTATGACGGAGGCAGATTCTACGAAGACGAACATTGCGGGTGTTTTTGCTGCGGGAGATGTTAGCGATCGTGTTTTTCGCCAAGCTGTGACGGCGGCGGGTTTGGGTTGCATGGCGGCGCTTGAAGCGCAGGCGTTTTTGGATTGATGTTGAACTTATGTGTTGTGCTTCATGAAAACACAATAAGAACAATTGACGAAACTTTTATTAACAAAAAGGCGGTTGCACGCTATGTGTTGTTCTTTATGAAACACGATAAGAACGATTGACGAAACTTGTATTAACAAAAAGACGGTTGCACACCACATGGGTGGCGACGCGCGTTGCAAGCAACGCGCTATGGGGGGCGTGGGGGGTTTTCAACCCCCCGCAAAAGCGCGCCGCGAGCGAGCGCACGCAAGTGCGCTTTCTACGCACGAGCGCACTTGTGCGCGAAGTGCGTAGCATCTTGTTGCAAAGCGCGAGGCTTTGCCTCGCGCACACTGAATCGCAACATGGCAAGTTGTTTTTGTGGGGTCAGGCTTACCTGTCATCTTTACCTCTGCACCTTGCCTTATCTCCACTTTTCCTGTCAGGGGGATGAGGGCCGAGGGCTCGTTGGTTTTTTAGTAGTAGCTCCTTGTCTTGCGGTTAGTCGTAGTCGTACTCCTCGACAGGACCGAAATAGATGTCCCCGCTTTTTTTTCGTCTTCTTCTTTTTTGTGGAAGAAGATATTACGAAGTCGCTGTGTTACGGTCGGTTTCTTTTTTGCTAACAGCTCCTGAATTGTTTTTGGAGGTTCTGATTTGCCAGAAAAGCACGATAAGTCAGAAGCCATTATTTGTATATGTTTTTCTCTAATGTAAGAATCGAAAAAAAATTTTAACTTTGCCAAATCATTTTCATCTTTTATTTTCAAAGAGTTTTTGTGTTTTTCGCAAAAATTTTTCCAACCTGTAGATTCGTGATGAAAGAAATACTGCTCATTGTTTTTTGATAAAAAATAATAGTTTACCAAATATTTTTCGCTATTTTTGATCGCAGCGATTCGTATGTTCCATATTTCTGCTGATTTTAGTATCCTTTCCCAATCCTTTGATTCAGAGACAATTCCTAATTCTTCGTCTGATGGTTTGTCTACAATTTCCGCTGAATAAATAAATTCTACCTTATAAGGCAGAATTTTTTTGCGCATATAACGTTGGAAGGTAGGGATCAATATTATTAATTTTTTTACTTCAATTCCTTTCGGTATTATGTTAGGCTTTACGTAATGCAATCTCTCTTCTGTTTGAATAATAATTTTGTTTTCTAGCCCGTGAAGTATCACTTGTCCTGTCTCTCGTCCAGTAACATAATGGTTGGTATCAGCACCGCCTTCTATAGAGTAATAGGTAGCAGGATCCAATGTTTCTGTAGTATGGCTAAATGGTTTTAAAAGAAGAGGCTTGTTATCGTATATTGCGATGGGCAAGATGATCTTGTTGTTAAATTGTAAAAAAATTTTTCGAATGACTTCAGTTTTATCTTTCTCGTTGCGAATATAAATTTTAGCAATATAAGGCATATGAGCCTCTGCAATATCACTGTATGAGAACGCGCCTCTTCCTGATGTCGATGTGCCAAAATGTAACCAATTTGGAGAGTCGCCGTCTACGCTGACGGCATAGTTCACGACGAATTCACTTTTTGTTTTCTGCTGGTAGTTATAAAAAGTTATGATAGCAACACAAAAGCCAATAACAACAGTTGCGACAGGGGCTAGTGTTGTTCTAAAAAAATACCCAACGATTGGATTATTTATAGCAAGGGCACATAAAATCATTACTGCTATAAGAACAAGAAATGTTCCTATACGCAAATCCCATTTTTGTTTTTTGTTCATTGTTCTAGGACACGGAGAAAGTTTTGATGACCTCGTCTCATCAAATTTCCACGCCGAAGCACCACAGCAAGATCGCCTTCTGCACATGCATCCTGTTCTCCGCCTCGTCCCATACCGCAGAACGAGCCCCGTCGATCACATCGCCGGAAACCTCCTCACCCCGATGCGCAGGCAAACAATGCAAAAAAATAGCATCATCGCTCGCTACAGACATCACTCGATCATCAACACGATACGGCGACAAAGCATTGTGCTTCGAGCCACCCTCGCGCTCGCCCATCGATACCCAAACATCCGTCATCACCGCTCGACTGCCTTTTGCCGCCTCCAACGGATCGCGTTCAACAACAATGTCTCCACCTCGCTCCCGCGCCCTCGAGCGCGAGCGCAAAACTAACTTCTCGCTCGGCGAGTGCGACGAAGGACAGCCCAGACGCAACGATAACCCAAACAAACCCGCCGCCTCCAGCCAAGTTGCCGCAACATTGTTCGTGCCGTCGCCCAAATACGACACAACCTGCCCCTCGATAGAACCCAAACGCTCTTCGAACGTCATGATGTCCGCAAGAATCTGACACGGATGCGACGCCGTTGTCAATCCGTTGATCACAGGAACCGACGCCGCCTCCGCCATCGCATCAAGACGCGAAGGATCGTCGGTACGCAACAAAATCGCGTCTGCATAGCGCGAAAGAACCCGCGCCGTATCCGCAGGAGTCTCGCCGCGATCTAACTGCATGTCGTGCGCAGACAGCGACAAAACATCTCCGCCAAGCTTGCGCATCGCCATATCAAAACTCACGCGCGTACGCGTCGAAGGCGCCTCGAAAACCATCACAAGAACCCTGTCGCGCAACGCCTCGCGCGCAAACTTCGTCTCCGCCTTCAAGGCGTGCGCCTGCCGCAGAAGGTTGCACAAAACCTCGTGACCAACAGTCTCCAGAGCAAGGAAATCGCGTTTGGACTCGGCGGGCATTTCTCTTTTTTACTGCGAGATTGCAACGCAAATCTTCTCCAGCCGTTCCAAACCTTGTTCGATTTCCTGCTCTGTGATCGTGAGCGGCGGCAGCAGGCGCACGACATTGCCCGAGCAGGGAACGACGACCAGCCCCTCGTGCAGGGCTTGCAAGACGAACTGCTGCGCCGAGCCTCTTGCAAGTGCCAAGCCAAGCATGAATCCCATCCCTCTCACTTCGGCGATGAGGCGGCTGTGGCGTCGCTGCAAGGCTTCGAGGTGGCGCAGTAACAAGGCGGAGCGGGCGACGACGCCGTCGAGGAAAGAAGGATCTGTCAGCCGTTTCAAGGTGGCTTTGACGACCTGCATCGCTAGCGTGTTGCCGCCGTAGGTCGAGCCGTGGCAACCCGGCGCGAAGGCATTCTTGCAACGCGGCGCTGCCAAAACGGCGCCTACGGGAATTCCGTTTCCCAAGCCTTTCGCGCTGGAGAGAAGGTCGGGTTTCACCCCTGCCCATTCGTGCGCCCACAACCTACCTGTTCGAGCGCAGCCGCATTGTATTTCGTCGAACAGCAGCAGCAGTCCCTTCTCGTCGCAGACTTGGCGCAAGAAGCGCAACCTTTCGGGAGGGACGACATGGATTCCGCCGTCGCCTTGAATGGGTTCGATCAAGACGGCGGCGGTTTCTTCGTCGATGGCATCCAGCAAGGCTCTGTCGTCGTCCAGCGGGACGCAGTCGAATCCGTCCATGGGCGGACCGAACCCTTCGAGATGCTCGGCTTTGCCTGCCGCAGCGATCAGCGCCAGCGTTCTGCCGTGGAACGCGTTGTGGAAGGTGACGGTTCGATATCGTTGCGGCTGTCCTTCGCTGTAGTGCGTGCGGCGCGCGAGCTTGAGCATGGCTTCGTTGGCTTCTGCGCCCGAGTTGCAGAAGAAGACAGCTTGTGCAAAGGGCGAGGCTGCCAGCAGTTGTTCGGCGCATTCTTCTTGCGCTTCGATGTGGAAGAAGTTCGAGACATGCCAAATGTTTTTTGCCTGTTGGGACAGCGCACGCACGAGCTCGGGGTCTGAGTGTCCGAGCCCTGAAACGGCGACGCCGCTTGCAAAATCGAGGTAGGTGTTGCCTTTGGAGTCGGTGAGCGTTCTGCCTTCGCCCTTGACGAAGGCGGGATAGAAGGGGTCGTAGTTTTTGAGAAGCATGCGTCGTCAGAGGATCTTGTCTTTGAGAGCTTGTTCTGCGATTTGAACGGCGTTGAGAGCGGCTCCTTTGCGGAGGTTGTCGCCGACAGCCCACAGGATGAGCGTTTGCGGATCGGAGGTATCGATATGCATACGGCTGACGAAAACGGCGTCTTCGGCGGCGCACTCTACGGGGGTGATATAGCCGCCGTCTTGTCGTTTGTCGAAGAGCGTCACGCCGGGCGCTTTCCCGAGGGCGGCTCGGCAGGCGGGAAGGTCTACGGGATGTTCGCAAGCGGCGAAGAGGGCGAGCGCGTGTCCGACGAAGACGGGCACGCGGACGCAGAGGGCGGAGAGGTCGATGTTTTCGTCGAGGATTTTTTTTGTTTCTAGGTGCATCTTTTGTTCTTCTTTCGTTTTGCCGCCGCCGAGGAAGGTGTCGATATGGGGGATGAGATTGAAGGCGATTTGTTTGGTGTGGTGGCGGGAGGGAGTTTTTTCGTTGGTGTAGATTTTTTTTGTCTGATGGAAGAGTTCGTCCATCGCAGAGCGTCCTGCACCCGAGACGGACTGGTATGTGGCAGCGACCACGCGGCGGAGCGGGTTGATGCGGTGGAGGGGGGCGAGGGCGAGCAGGGCTACGATGGTGGAGCAGTTGGGGTTTGCAACCAGTCTTTTGTTGCCGAGTTGTTGCAGGACTTGGGGGTTCACTTCGGGGATGACGAGGGGCACGTCTTTGTGCAGGCGGAAGTGGGAGGAGTTGTCGATGACGAGGGGAATCTTTTCAGCAAGGCCGGGCAGGAGCCGTTGTGAGACGGTGGCACCGGCGCAGGCGAAGGCGATGTCGGTTCGGGAGAAATCGAAGCCGTCCAGCTGTTGTGCTTGGAGGTTTTTGTCTCCGTAGGCGACGTCGCTTCCGATCGATTGGGAGGAGGCGAGGGCGTCGATTCGTTTTGCGGGAAAGTTTCTTTCCGCGAGGATGGAGACGAGTTCTCGTCCGACATTGCCTGTCGCGCCGATGACGGCGATGTTATGGGACATAGAAAAACTTGGAAAAACTTGGAGAAACTTGGAGAAACTTGGGGAAACTTGGGGAGGAGGCGGAAAAATGGGAGGACAGAAGGAGAAGGAGCGTAGTCTACGATAAGGGGGAGTGCAAGGCAAGGGGGGAAGGGCGAAGGACGAGAAGTTTGTCTTTTTGTGCTTGCGTTGAAGGCAAAAGTGTTGTATTGTGAGCGGAAGCATCCCCAAAAAACTATTGTCCTTTTAGGAGGTCTAAAACCATGACGACAACAACGAGTGCGCTAGGTTCTGCCCAAGCGCAGGAACTCTTGGGCAAGCGCGACAAGAAAACACGAGCGTTGAACGCGTTGCTCTCTGCGAGCGCGCTGGGACTGTTCTTGGAAGGATGCGGAGGTGCTGGAGATCCTGGAGGAGGTACTGGAGGTACTGGAGGTACTGGAGGTACTGGAGGTACTGGAGGTACTGGAGGTACTGGAGGTACTGGAGGTACTGGAGGCGGCTCTGCCAAAAGCGATGGACTTCTGCTAGTAGCGACCGTTGAACCTGAGACGCACATAGGTGACACTAGCAGCGACACCGTGAGCTACGTGAACTCCAATGCCTTTGTCGAGGTCGACCTGTCTACGGGGCTGGCCTCAGGGGGCTATGCTGCGGGCAATACCTTCGAGAGTATCGAAAACCTTGTCGGCTCGGATTACGCTGATGATCTGATTGGCGACGACAACCCCAACACTCTCGACGGCAGTGCGGGCAACGACAATCTCGACGGCGGTGCGGGCGACGACACCCTCAACGGCGGTGCGGACAACGACACCCTCAGCGGCGGTGCGGGCAACGACACCCTCAACGGCGGTACGGGCAACGACGGGCTCAGAGGCGGTGCGGGCAACGACACCCTCAACGGCGGTGCGGGCGACGACAGACTCTTCGGCCTTGATGGCGACGACACCCTCAACGGCGGTGCGGATGTCGATAGTCTTTACGGCGGTGTGGGCGACGACACCCTCAACGGCGGTGCGGGCAACGACATCCTCTACGGCGACGGCTTTAGCCTCGACATCTCAGACGGCGACGACACTCTCAACGGCGGTGCGGGCGACGACAAACTCTACGGCTTCGGGGGCACGGACACCTATCAATTTACGAAAAACGATGGTGGGTCAGACACCATTTACGATGTTGCGGGGGATACCATAAATTTACAATTCTTCGGCTACCAAAACGACGATTTCGAACCCTCATCCTTTACCAGAACGAGAGACGACGGCCTTCTGATCGACTTGGGCGTCGATAAGATACTGATCGTCAATGCCTACGACGATGTTTCCACCACAGGAACAGGCAACACGGCATTCACGATCAATATCCAGTACTACGCAGATGGTCAGTATCTCGATGTGACGGGGCTGGAGGCAGTGTACACTCTCTGACGATGGACAAAGTCTCCGCTGGTGCAAGGCAAGGGGGGGAAGCGCGAGGGACGAGAAGTTTGTCTTTTGGTGCTTGCGTTGCAGACAGAAAGAGTTGCATTGTGAGCGAAATCGTCCCCAAAAAACTATTGTTCTTTTAGGAAGGATAAAACCATGATGACAACAACGAGTGCGCTAGGTTCTGCCCAAGCGCAGGAATTTTTGGGCAAGCGCGACAAGAAAACACAAGCGTTGAACGCCTTGCTCTCTGCGAGCGCGCTGGGACTGTTCTTGGAAGGATGCGGAGGCACTGGAGATACTGCTGGAGATAATGCTGGAGGCACTGGAGACAGCTCTAACAACGGCTCTAACAACGGCTCTGACAGTGGACTTCTGCTGGTAGCGACCGCTGAACCTGAGACGCACACCGGCGGTGCTGGTAGCGACACCGTGAGCTACGCGGACTCCGATGCCCCTGTCACGGTCAGTCTGTCTAGCAATACGGGGACAGGAGGTGATGCTGAAGGCGATACCTTCGAGAGTATCGAAAACCTCATCGGCTCGGATTACGATGATCGTCTGACTGGCGATGCCAACCCCAACACTCTCGAAGGCGGTGCGGGCAACGATGCCCTCAACGGCGGTGCTGGTAGCGACACCGTGAGCTACGCGGACTCCGATGCCTCTGTCGATGTCGACCTGTCTACGGGGCTGGCCTCAGGAGACGATGCTGCGGGCGATACTTTTGAGAGCATCGAAAACCTCATCGGCTCGGATTACGATGACGATCTTATTGGCGACGACAACCCCAACACTCTCGACGGCGGTGCGGGCAACGATGTCCTCAACGGCGGTGCGGGAGACGACAATCTTGAAGGCGGTGAGGGCAGCGACGCCCTCAACGGCGGTGCGGACAACGATATCCTCCGCGGCGGAGCGGGCAACGACGGACTCTTCGGCAATGCGGGCGACGACACCCTCAACGGCGGTGCGGGCAACGACATCCTCTACGGCGATGCGGGCGACGACACCCTCAACGGCGGTGCGGACGACGATAGTTTTTACGGCGGCGCGGGCAACGATATCCTCGACGGCGGCGGCGGCACGGACACCTATCAATTTACGAAAAACGAAGGTGGGTCAAACACCATTCGCGATGTTGCGGGAGATACCATGAATTTACAATTCTTCGGTTACGAAAGCAACGATTTCCCACTCTCATCCTTTACCAGAACGGGAGACGACCTTAAGATCAACTTGGGCGTCGATAAGATACGGATCGTCAATGCCTACGACGACGATTCCACCACAGGAACAGGCAACACGGCATTCACGATCAATATCCAGTACCTCGCAAATGGTCAGTATACCGATGTGACGGGGCTGGATGCAGTGTACACTCTCTGACGATGGACAAAGTCTCCGCTGTGATAGGGGGGAGTGCAAGGCAAGGTGGAAGCAAGGGGGGAAGCGCGAGGGACGAGAAGTTTGTCTTTTGGTGCTTGCGTTGCAGACAGAAAGCGTTGTATTGTGAGCGAAATCATCCCCAAAAAACTATTGTTCTTTTAGGAGGGATAAAACCATGATGACAACAACGAGTGCGCTAGGTTCTGCCCAAGCGCAGGAATTTTTGGGCAAGCGCGACAAGAAAACACAAGCGTTGAACGCCTTGCTCTCTGCGAGCGCGCTGGGACTGTTCTTGGAAGGATGCGGAGGCACTGGAGATACTGCTGGAGATAATGCTGGAGGCACTGGAGACAGCTCTAACAACGGCTCTAACAACGGCTCTGACAGCAGTGGACTGCTGCTGGTAGCGACCGCTGAACCTGATACGCACACCGGCGGTGCTGGTAGCGACACCGTGAGCTACGCGGACTCCGATGCCCCTGTCACGGTCAGTCTGTCTAGCAATACGGGGACAGGAGGTGATGCTGAAGGCGATACCTTCGAGAGTATCGAAAACCTCATCGGCTCGGATGACGATGATTTTCTGACTGGCGATGCCAACCCCAACACTCTCGAAGGCGGTGCGGGCAACGATGCCCTCAACGGCGGTGCTGGTAGCGACACCGTGAGCTACGCGGACTCCGATGCCTCTGTCGAGGTCGACCTGTCTACGGGGCTGGCCTCAGGAGGCGATGCTGAAGGCGATACCTTCGAGAGTATCGAAAACCTCATCGGCTCGGATTACGATGACGATCTTATTGGCGACGACAACCCCAACACTCTCGACGGCGGTGCGGGCAACGATGTCCTCAACGGCGGTGCGGGAGACGACAATCTTGAAGGCGGTGAGGGCAGCGACGCCCTCAACGGCGGTGCGGACAACGATATCCTCCGCGGCGGAGCGGGCAACGACGGACTCTTCGGCAATGCGGGCGACGACACCCTCAACGGCGGTGCGGGCTACGACAATCTCGACGGCGGTGCGGGCAACGACACCCTCAACGGCGGTGCGGGCAACGATATCCTCAACGGCGGCGCGGGCAACGATATCCTCGACGGCGGCGGCGGCACGGACACCTATCAATTTAGGAAAAACGATGGTGGGTCAGACACCATTCACGATGTTGCGGGGGATACCATGAATTTACGATTCTTCGGCTACCAAAACGACGATTTCGAACCCTCATCCTTTACCAGAACAGAAGACGACCTTCAGATCGACTTGGGTACCAATACGATACGGATCGTCGATGCCTACGACGACGATTCCACCACAGGAACAGACAACACGGCATTCACGATCAATATCCAGTACTACGCAGATGGTCAGTATACCGATGTGACGGGGCTGGAGGCAGTGTACACTCTCTGACGATGGGGACAAAGTCCTCCGCTTCTGCGCGAGGCGCACCCCGCTCGGCGCGTCCAAACGCGGAGGGGGGGAGTTACGGAAGAGAGGTTCGCGTCAGAGGCGAGGTGCGTCAGTCAGAACGGGTGCGTCAGAACATATAGCCGACAGAGAAAGTAGGCGCAGCGTAGCCATGGATGCCTGTATATCCTTCGTTTGTTTCTGTATCCGTGCCGCCCACCCTAGGCTGGAATTCTGTTTTTCTTTCGTAAGCGTATGTTGAATGTACGACCCCCGCAGACACTCGGGACCCAAGGAAGACACCGCTTTTAAAAAAATAGTGCGTGCCAAGGACGATACCTCCGCCGTAATCTTTTTCTTGTTCGCTGTAGGTGTAGGTTCTTCGTTCGTCGACGCTGAAATAATCCTCGTCACTGGAATAATAAAGAAACTCCGCTCCTCCAAGAATGGAAATGCCGCTATCGAAAACATACTCGTAAGCAACAGGAATCGAAAAGCCGATCCAATCTAAGTTCTCTCCTTCCTCGTCTCTTTGGACAGAGGCTCCCCTAATGTCTAGCCCCAAGTTCAACACACCCCCTTGCGGGCGTTTCGCGCCATGGTGCTTGAAAGGAAAGAGAAAGTCGATAGCGACGCGAGAGGGCTCGAATTGATAGCCGAACCCGACCCCGACGATGTCGGCTTTGGCGCTCTTGGCAGTGGCGAGCGTCGCAACGGCGACCAACATCATCGCAACCGCAATCGAGCGGAAAAAATTCTGTCTCATGTTCAAGGGTAACCTCCTCTTTGTCTGCCGACGGGGCGACGGCAATTGTGTCAGAACGAAGCGAGTCTAGACCCTTGCCAAGCGAGAGTCAACAACGATGGAAGAAGAGTGCGTCATGGATGTTTAAGCGTGTTTGTTGCGCGAGCGCGTGCCACCCAAAAGGCACAAGCGCGAACACGACAGGCACGCCATCGCGCACCTAGGCAACCATACCTGCTAAAACAAAACGTGAAAATTTGCCTCTCGCCCCCTCGCCCCCTCGCCCCCTCTTACCTCTCTACTCCTATAGCCCCTACTCAGCCTCTACTCAGCCTCTACTCCTCTAGCCTTGCACTTCCGCCGCCACTCGATACTTCTGCAAGGCACGCAACAAATCCGCCGACAATCCCCCCCCTCCAACCTCGCCGTTCGGCAAGCCCACAACTCCCCCTCCCACCGACATCGACTCCAAACTCGGCAAAGGCGCGGGAGCAGGAGACAGCAACGGATTGCTTCCCAAGAATCGCTCCGAAAGAATACCCCCCGTCCTGCGCAATGCCGCAGCCCTCTGCCCTGCACCAATGCCGCCCTCGCCACCCCCAACCCCCCGAAGCAACCCTCCCTCCCCGACACCACTGACACCACTTGCAGTTTTGCTCCGAAACAACGCCTCGCTAAACTTGGAGATCCCCTTCTCCACACCCCTCACCCCGCCACCCTTCTGCGCAACAGGCAAGCCTCCCGCGCCCGACGAAACACGCCGAGGCAGAGCCGTGCGACGATACGACGACAAATCTTGCCCCCCAGCCCCCTCCACGCGCCCCTTGACCGCTGCCCCCTTCAATAGAGGGAAACCCTGCCCTTGCCCCCTCGCAGAGCTGGTCAACAACGTCTCTATCCCGTTAGCTTTGATGTCCATGATACTTCCTTGGATACTTCCTTGGATATTTCCTTGCACACTTCCTTGGATACTTCCTCGACATTTCCTCTTTTCATCGGTATTCTTGGCCTGTACTCTTGGTTGGTATTTTTGGTCGGTATTTTTGGTCTGCATTCATCGTTCGTCATGAACGCAACATTCCTGAATCAATTCAATTCAAGCAAATTTCATGCCGTCCGTAGCTCCCTCGCAAACTCGGCAAGCTCAAACCGAAAAAGCTCAAACCGAGCAAGCTGAAGCCGAAAAAGCTGAAGCCGAGCAAGTTGAAGCGAAACAGGCTTTGGCACACCACGCGCTCGCCCATCACCTCAAAGCCGCCATGACACTGGGACTGGGGTCTGGAACGACCGCCGAAGCCTTCATCGAAGCGCTCGCCGCAGACAAGGCAAAGCGTCCGCGCCTCTGCATCGCAAGCTCGGCAGCCAGCCATCGACTGGCAGCAAGCCTGGATCTTCCCGTCCTTTCTCCCGCCGCCTTCTTCGCCGAAGGTTCCCCCCCCCCCTGCTCGATCTGACCATAGACGGCACGGACGCGCTCGATTCCCGTCTGCGTCTCGTCAAGGGCGGCGGCGGATGCCTGTTGCGCGAAAAAATTCTTGCCCAAAACAGCCGCTCGATGCTGGTGCTTGCCGAAGAAAGAAAGCTGACCCCCCGCCTCGGCGCCTTCCCTCTGCCCGTCGAGATCGATCCCTTCGCATGGCAACTCACAGCGCACGCCATCGCCGCGCTGTTCGAACGCACGCTAGAGCGTTCGGGTAGGCTAACGCTACGCGGCGGCGACGCCTCCCCCGTCCTGAGCGACGGAGGGCACTACACGCTCGATTGCGACTGGGGAGAGTGGAACGACGACAGCGCCGAGCGTCTCGCCTCCTCGCTCAAGAAGATTGCAGGCGTGCTGGAGCATGGGTTGTTCGCAGACGAGGCGAGCCTCTGCTTGCTTGCGCACAAGCGACCTGCGCGCATCGGCGACGATCGAATCGGCGGAAATCGAATCGGCATTAGAGAGCTGTCACGCTCTACACGCTCTGATTCTTTTCCTGCTTCGCTTTCTGATTCTTTTCCCAGCTAAAGCGTAGCGACAGCGAGTAGCAGAAGGAAGAGCAGAACGGCCCCTCCTCCGATCGCTATGCCGCGCTTGAAGGCATTCCAGAGTCGCACTCTGTCTTCGGGTGCTCGGACGAAATCTGGTGTCATGCTTTGTTTGCTCGTCTGCTGGGTTGTTTTTTGCGGGTTGTTGTTTTGTGGCACTATCGCAAGAAGGAGATGAGCCTTTGGCTGTCGTTGCCCGCGCCGATGAGCGAGCCGCTTTGTTGTGCGGCGATGCTCTGCTGGACTTGCAAGACGAGCAGGCTTGCTTTTTCTTCGTTGATGTTGCGTTCGAAAGAGGCGTTTTCCAGCTGATTCTGCCTTGACAGAGCCTCAGGACTGAGCGAGAGGACATCGCGCTCGACACGCGGGGTTGCGTCCTGGGCTGCTTGTTCTGTTGCTTGTCCTTGGGTGCGCGTTTGTTCGCGGACGGCGTTGAGCGTATCGCCGATTCCCTGTCCGCCGCTGTTGTCAATCGATGCCATGACACCACCTCGCAGTTTGCAAAAGTGTCGTGTGAGTTCTGCTCAGAGTTTTTTCTTGCCCCCAGCGCTGCCCATTGGAGCAGGAGATCGCTTGCGTCCTCCTCTTGCTCTTGTCGGCATTTTTCGTGCTTGTTCTCATGCTCTTCTTGTCCTTTCTGGTTTTTTTCCTGCTTTTCTTTCCCCAGCTTCTCCGGATGTTTGACTCTAGCCTTCGTGTGCCTTGGAGTCAATATTTTTTTGTTTTTGCGGATGTTTTCTTTCCGCAGCAGATTTGTTGCCTGCAGGTTTTTTTTTGTCTAGTCTTGTCGTACTGGTCTTGTTCTTTGTGTGTCTGTGGTGTGTGTTTTTTGCCGCAGTAGCTCAGTGGTAGAGCACACCCTTGGTAAGGGTGAGGTCGGAGGTTCGATCCCTCCTTGCGGCATCCTATCAGCCTGGAAGCAGTCTCTTCTTTGGCGGGGAAAAATCCTCACTTTGCGCAGTTCCAAAGAGAAAAAAAGAAAAAACGAGGCGCGAATCGATCTCGGTCGGCGGGTTTTCCTTTCACAAACGAAGGGTTTTTTTTCGGATTCGAGCAGAAATTTTGACCGATTCGGCGAATTTTTTGAAAGAGACGAGGTCGCAACAAGCTGTTTTCCTTGGAACGAATCGGTCGGCTAAGGAGCGAAGAGCTAAGAGCGAAGAGCGAAGAGCATCCTATACCGCTCGAATCGGCCTGTTTATTGTTCTTGCCGTTCTAGCGGCTTGCATGCGGTGCTGCTCTGCTCTGTTCTCAATCTAAGAGAGGTCTTGCCAGAAACCGCTCGTCACTTCGGAAAAGCTGTCTCCGCTGCCGTATTCGATGTAGACCGTATACGCCGAGTTGCCAGTTCCTGTGGAGGTATCGGTATCGTAAGCGTTATTGAGCGTCACTTTGTCCTCTATGCCATCGTTGGCATTTTTATCGATGGTGATGACGAGATCGTTGCCGACTCTTGCGATATTGCCGCCATTTTCGGCAAAATCTGCGGCTTCATAATCGGCGCCTTCGAATCGCAATGTCAGTTTTTCATCTGGATTCGTCGAGTCGCTGGCTGTGTCGGTGATGACATCTGTTCCGCCGCCGATTTGGAAGATGTAGGTATCTTCTCCCGCGCCGCCGTGGAGTTCGTCGTTGCCTCCGCCGCCTTTGATGGTGTCTTTGCCCGCGCCGCCGTAGAGGGCATCTCCGCCTCCGTTGCCGAAAACATAGTCGTCGCCTGAAGAGGCGCGGATTGTGTCTACGCCTGCCAGCCCCGAGATGATGTCTGCTTGAGCGGTGCTTGGAATACTTGTGTCGTCGCCAGAGGTGCCGAACCTGATGTTTCCTACCAGCGTGTCTGCGCTGCCGTGGAACACGCTGTAGCGCCCGTCTGCGTAGGCATCGGCGAGAATCGTTACGGAGTCGCTGCCGACCGAGACGATCACATTGCCATCGCCATCCTGCCCGAAGCGGATAGTGCTAGCATCTTCCACGCTTCTGAAGTAGAGATTGCTGTCGTCGACTTCGTTTCGGATGGTGTCTGCGCCGTCGCCACTATTGAAGATGTAGGTATCTGTGCCTTCGCCGCCATCGAGCGTATCCTCGCCCGCGCCGCCTTCAAGGATATCTTCGCCGTCGCCGCCCGCGAGCGTGTCCCATCCCCCGCCGCCTGTGAGCGTATCTGCGCCGCCGCCGCCCGCGAGCGTATCCGCACCGCGACCACCATCGAGGATATCGTCGTTGGTTTCGTGCCCTAGCATGAAGTCTTCCTCATCGGTGCCTGTGGCACTGCCTATCGACAACTTGCCCAAAAGAGTCTCTGCGGAGCCTTGGTATTGGTATACGGTGTAGCGACCGTTCACGAAGAGTTCGGGATCATCAACGTCGCGGACGAAGAACACACCGTCGTCACCGTAATTGAGCTTCATTTGTTTCACATAGGTGAAGCCAAATTCCTCTCCGGTTTTGAAGGAGGATGTTGTAAAGGAGAAGCTGCCAATATCGTCTATATCCCTAAAGTACAGATTGCTCGTTCCTCCTGTTTCGTAGATGTAATCGGTACCGTCTCCGCTGTTGAAGATGTAGTCGTCGATGCCTGCGCCGCCGCCGAGTCTGTCGTTGCCCGTACCGCCGATAAGTCTATCTGCGCCTGCGCCGCCGTAGAGATGGTCGTTGCCGGTAAGCCCTCTCAAGATATCGGCGTTTTCCGAGCCTATAAGAAAGTCGTCTTTGTCTCTTTCCTGATCCCCTTCTATGACACCGTTAACGGCAGTAGCGAACACAAGATCGAGACTAGTACCAGTGAGTCGGATACTGTAACTATCGTCATAAGAAGCAGCCTTAATCGTCACGCTGTTGCCCCCGCCTGAATCGATCTTGACATCGCCATCGGATTCGCGATCGATGGAGAACATTTGGCTTTGCCCCGCCCACGCCGTAAAGTAGAGAGTGCTGCCAGAATCGGCCACTGCGCCTTGGATGATGTCCGCGCCGTGTCCTCTCTCAAAGTAATAGTTGGAGGATCTACCTATGCCGCCGGCAAGGATGTCGTTGCCCGCACCGCCGTAGAACCTATCCGACCCATCGCCGCCGTAGAGGATGTCGTTGCCACCCCCTCCGTAAAGATTGTCGCTGCCCCCGTCACCATAGATGGTGTTGTCTTCCGAGTTACCTGTCAGATAATCTCCGTAATCCGAGCCTCTAATGTTCTCGATGCTATAGCCAGCACCTTGTGCTAGTCGATCGTTATATGAATCCTGATCCTCGCTCGATGATTCTCCTATCCTGCCTCCAAACTCACTGATACCTTTGAAGCTGACGCGCACCCCCTTACTGGCGGTTTCGTAGCTGAGCGTATCGATACCGCTACCGCCGTCAAAGATGTCGCCGTCCGCACCACCAATGAGAATGTCGTCGCCCGCGTCGCCTATGAGAGTATCGCTACCCACGCCTCCTAGCAGCGTATCCGCCCCCCCGCCGCCTCGGATAACATCGTCACCCCCCAACCCCCGATATTCCTGCTTCCCTGCCAAGCCCAAGAGAACATCTCCATCGGCAGTACCTGTCACAATCCCGTCGACAGCCTCGCGGAAGGCAATCTTACCCGCCGAAATACGAGACTCGCCGATAAAGATCTCGTAGCGACCATCGGCGTAAGAAGAAGCGGCAATCGTTATATGATGCCCATCGTCTATCGTGATTAAGACATCGCCGTTCTCTAAGCGCTCGACAGAGAAACGGGTTGCTAAATCAACCTTCCTAAGATAGATATTGTTAACCACTCCCGCCTCGTCGTTTTCGTCGCCTCGGATCGTATCCCGATCTTGATTTCCAAAACCGAAGCTATGGGCGAATACATAGGTGTCCGCACCCTTGCCGCCACTGAAGATGTTGTTGCCTCTCTCTGGGGTGCTGTCGAAACGGGTGTTGCCTCGTAGCGTGTCGCCGAAATCCGAGCCAATGATGTTATTGATGATACCGGATGAGATGCTATCACCCGCAGCGTGTCCGCCTGAGAACATATTCACATACCCATTACTATAATAGATACTGACATCGACCGCAGCAACGGAGCTTGCGTAGCTGATGGTATTGCTACCGCCGCCGCCGTAGAAGACATCGCCGTCCGCGCCGCCTTCAAGGATATCGTCGCCCGCGCCGCCGTAGAGGTTGTCGTCGCCCGCGCCGCCGTAGAGTCTGTCGTTTCCATCGCCGCCATTGAGCGTGTCGACGCCCGCGCCGCCGTAGAGAATATCGTTTTCCCCAAGCCCGTTGTAGGTCTGATCCCCTGTCAAGCCGAAGAGAATATCCCTCCCTTCCGTGCCTGTCACAACCCCGTCGACAGCAACGGGGAACGAAAGCGTGCCTAGCAACGTTTCGTCTGCGCCGTAGTAGATCTGGTAGCGACCATCGGCGTAAGAAGCGGCGGCAATCGTCACGCTGTTGCCACCCGGCGTTTCGATCCTGACACTGCCGTCGGATGCGTGCACCGCAGCGATAGAGCTGGCACGCGCATCGACAAAGTAAAGCTTGTTCACCACGCCTGCCGCGTCGTTTTCATCACCGCTGATCGTGTCGTCGCCATAGTCATAGCCATGCTCGCCGCCGAAGACATAGGTGTCCGCGCCCGCACCGCCATTGAGCACATCGTTGTTCAAGCCACCCACAAGCCGATCTTCGCCCCCATCGCCGTAGAGATTATCGTTGCCCTCACCGCCGTAGAGGATGTCGTCGCCCGCCTCGCCTCGAAGCGTATCCACCCCCGAGCCGCCATTGAGCGTGTCGACACCTTCACCGCCGTGGAGCGTATCCGTACCCGCGCCGCCATTGAGCGTGTCGACACCTTCACCGCCGTGGAGCGTATCCGTACCCGCGCCGCCGTGAAGCTCGTCGCCGCCCCCGCCGCCATAAAGCTCGTCGTTGCCCTCACTGCCAGTGAGGGTATCGAAACCCAAGCCGCCATAAAGCTTGTTATCTTGTAAGTTACCGAAGAGCGTGTCACCGTAATCCGAGCCGATAAGATTCTCAACGCTATCGCCAGCCCCTTCCGCGATGCTGTCGCCCGCAGCATCTCCGCCTGAGAAGGTGTTGGCTATGAGATTGACATCAACCTTTGCCTCGGAGTCTGCGTAGCTGATCGTATCGCTCCCCGCACCGCCGTCGAAGGTGTCATCCCCGTCGTCGCCATAAAAGGTGTCGTCGCCCACATTGCCTTCGAAAATGTCGTTGTGCAATCCGCCGTAGAGATGGTCGTCGCCCGCGCCGCCTCGGAGCGTATCTTCGCCATTGCCGCCGTAGAGGATATCGGCATCGCCACCGCCCTCCAGCGTATCCCAGCCCCCGCCGCCGTAGAGCGTATCCTCGCCCGCACCGCCGTAGAGTTCGTCGTTCCGCACACCGCCGTCGAGGATGTCGTTGCCCTCACCGCCACGGATAACGTCCTCGCCGCCCAAGCCGTAGAGCAAGTTTGCCTCCCCATCGCCTACAAGCTCCGCGTCATCCTTGTCGTCGCCGTCCGTGCCGAGCGTCAGACTGCCCAAAACCACTGGGGCGACACCACCGCCGTATCTTATGATGTAGCGACCATCGGCGTAGGAATCAGCCACAATTCTCACCGAGTTGTCTCCATGAGTGATGAGCACATCGCCATCAGCATCACGCGAGAAGACGAACTCTGCGGCACTGCTCGCACTCGCTAAAGTCAGTGTGCCGCCGTCGTCATCGCCTTGGATGGTGTCTGCGCCATAGGAGTCTTCGAAGTGATATAGGTCTGCTCCCGTGCCGCCTTCCAGAACATCATTACCCTCGCCGCCGTTGAGAAAGTCGCCGTCCGAACCGCCGGTGAGTTTGTTGACTCCCGCATCGCCGACGAGGATGTTGTACCCGGTCGCCGACCCGATGAGGTTCTCGACGCTACCGAGAACCAAGAGGCTGTCGCCAATAGCGTCTCCTCTTGAAAAGCGGTTTGTTTCGAGGTTGGCCTCGATTCCGTCAGCGGAACTTGAGTAGTCGAGCGTATCGATGCCGCTGCCGCCATCGAATTTGTCCCAGCCCGCGCCGCCGATAAGAATGTCGTTGCCGCCTTCGCCGTAGAGCTCGTCTGCGTCATCACCGCCGTAGAGGGTGTCGCCATACCCTCCGCCGTAGAGCCTGTCCTCGCCCGCGCCGCCTTCCAGCGTATCCACATGCCTGCCACCGAACAGCGCGTCGTCGCCCAAGCCGCCTTGGAGGGTGTCTGCGCCATCCAAACCGATGAGCAAGTCTGCTTCATCAGTGCCTACGAGTGCCGTGCCATCCTTGTCGTCGCCATTCGTGCCGAGCGTCAGCTTGCCAAAAGCCGTTAGTGCATCGCCAGTACCGTAAGATATGCTGAAGAGACCATCGTCATAGTTCTTAACCCTCACCGAGTTGCCACCCTGAGTGATCAGCAAATCGCCATTCCCTCGAAGCGAGAGAGCGAGGTCGGTAAGACTTGTCGCATCCTTGAAGTAGAGCGTGCCGCCATCGGTGTCGCCTTGGATGGTATCGTCGCCGTAATCGCCCTCGAAGACATAGGTGTCTGCTCCCAAGCTGCCATCCAAAATGTCGTTGTGCCGCCCGCCCTCCAGCGTGTCGTCGCCCGCGCTGCCTCGCAGCGTATCTTCGCCCGCACCGCCGTAGAGTGTGTCGGCATCGCCGCCGCCGTAGAGCGTGTCCCGGCCCCCGCCGCCGTAGAGCGTATCCTCGCCCGCATCGCCGTAGAGCGTGTCGTTCTGCCCACCGCCGTCGAGGATATCATTGCCCACATCACCCCTGAGCGTATCCACGCCCGACCCTCCGTAGAGCTTGTCGTCGCCCCCTTTTCCGAAGAGATTGTCATTGCCTTCCCCGCCGTAGATCGTGTCGGCATCGTCGCCGCCATCCAATATATCGACACCCGCGCCGCCGTAGAGCGTGTCCTCGCCCGCACCGCCAAGCAAGCTGTCGTCGCCCACGCGTCCGTCAAGGATATCGTCCCCTTCCATGCCACGGAGAAAGTCGCCGTCCACCGTGCCAACCATCCAGTCTGCCCCCGCAGAGCCGTCAAAGAAGGGAAACTGCCCGGTTCTGCCTACCGTGTTGACATAAAGATTGCCTAACACAATTTTTGCCCCCGTCCCGCCGGTATAAACCTCGTAGAGACCCTCCGCATAGTTTTTGATCAGCACGGAATCGTCTCCGATCCCAATCCTCATATCCGCGCCTTCACGCGAAAAGGTGAAATCGCCTATACCCCTCGCATCCCTGAAATACAACTGGCTGCCGTCGGTCTCGCCTTGAATGGTGTCTGTACCGCCGTCGTTTTCAAAGACATAGATGTCGTATCCCGCACCGCCCTCAAGGATGTCGTTGCCAAAGCTGCCCTCAAGGACGTCCCCGTCCGCGCCGCCTCGGAGCGTATCGATACCCCAGCCGCCGTAGAGCCGATCGCTGCCCGCGCCGCCGTCAAGGATGTCATCCTGCCCGCCGCCGTAGAGCCGATCGTTGCCCACGCCGCCTTCAAGGATGTCGCTACCCCGCAAGCCCGCGATCAAATCCACCTCATCGGTGCCTGTAAGGATCACATTGCCTTCGCTGTCGAGCCGATCGCTTTCAATAGTGCCGACAAACAACTTGCCCAAAAGCATGTCGTCAGAACCGTAATATATGCCGTAGCGATTGTCGGCATAGGATTCACTTGCGATCGTCACGGAATCGGAGCCGACTGTGATGACCACATCAAGGTCATCGTTGCGCGAAAAGGAGAAACTCTCAGCACCCACAGCGTCTCTGAAGTACAGACTGCCGCCGTCGGAATCGCCTCGGATCGTGTCCGCACGCCCAAAGCGGTTAAAGATATAGATGTCTCCGACACCTTCGCCGCCTTCCAAGATGTCGTCGCCTCTGCCTCCTGTAAGCGTGTCGGCACCCCCGCCTCCCGTAAGCGTGTTGGCGCGCGAATCACCCGTCAGAGTGTCCTCGAAGGATGTGCCGATGACATTCTCGATGCTAAAAAAGGTGTCCCCTTGGGCTTCGCTTCCTTCGCCCGTGTTGTCAAACAGATTGACATTGATCCCAACATTTCCAGAGCTCGCCTCGGCACCAGTGTAGATCGCAGTATCCACGCCCCTGCCTCCGTCGAGTCGGTCTGCGCCCGCGCCGCCCACCAGCCTGTCCCAGCCCCCGCCGCCGTAGAGCGTGTCGTCGCCCGCGCCACCGCGAAGCGTGTCATAGCCTATGCCACCGAACAGCGTGTCGCCGCCGCCGCCGCCGCTGAGGCTGTCGCCGCCGACCTCTCCCACTATCCAGTCTTTCACTTGGTCATCGTTAGATGCTTCGATCCTATTGCCGTCTGTCGTCGAAATCGAAAACCTGCCCAACAGCGCATCGGACGCGCCGTAGTATATGCTGTAGCGACCATCCTCGTAGGCACCGGATCGGATCGTCACGGAGTCGCTGCTTTCGAGCGCGCCTATGGTCACATCGCCGTTTGCTGCGCGCGCGAAGGTGAGCGTTGCAGGATT
>JABACB010000209.1 GCA_014237925.1 Alphaproteobacteria bacterium | reverse complement strand
TGTTGCGACGCTCGCCAGCACCAAGAATGCCAAGGCGGACATCATCGGTATCGGGCTGGGCTACGAATTCAACAGAACTCTCATTGCGTTCGATGTTCTTGTTCCTCTCAAGCATCATGGCGCGAAACGCCCGCAAGGAAGCGTGCTGAACTTTGGACTACGCATTAGGGGAGGGGACAGCGAACGAGAGAGAAGTTACTCGTCAGAATGGGTTTCTCTTGCTGTTCCTATCGCTTACGAGCATGTTTTCGATAGCGGCATTTCTATCATCGCAGGTGCGGAATTTCGCTACGTGGATGAAAAAGAGAAGGTCTCGTCGTCTGGAACGGTCTACCCTAAGAACAACGTCGTTGACGATATGCGACTGGGTGGAGGAATCGTGTTGGGGGGTCGGATTATTTCTTCAAAAGCGGGGTCTTCCTCGGGTTGAGAATCGTAGCAGGAGCTGCGTCCTACAAAGAGATTTATGAAGGAGATGGTAGCCGCTCTGGTGTCTACGGCTACGCTGCGCCTACGCTTTCTGTCGGCTATATGTTCTGACAAAAGGAAGGATGACACTTTAAGTGCGATGCTGGGGGGATGCGGTTCAGCGCGTCGGTCAGCGAACATGGTTGAACTTTGCTTGGCAAGGGGCTAGACTCGCCTTGTTCCGACACGAATGCTGACACCACCCCGTTGGCGAACATAGGGAGGATATCCATGGACATGAAACAGAATCTTTTCAAATCGGTTGCGGTTGCGATGATGTTGGTCGCTGTTGCGACGCTCGCCAGCACCAAGAATGCCAAGGCGGACATCATCGGTATCGGG
>JABACB010000208.1 GCA_014237925.1 Alphaproteobacteria bacterium | reverse complement strand
TCGAGAACATCGAAGGTGGCAGCGGCGATGATACGCTCACGGGTAACGACGAAGAGAACAAACTCTACGGCGGCGATGGCGACGATATCCTTCAAGGCCGCGGGGGCGACGACGAACTCTACGGCGGCGACGGTGAGGATACCGCAAGCTACGTAGACACCACCGATGGGGTCGATGTCAACCTCCTGACAAATATAGGTAAAGGAGGAGATGTGGGTACCGACACGCTCACCGACATCGAGAACATCAGAGGCGGTAGTGGTGGTGATACGCTCACGGGCAACAACGAAGAGAACAAGCTCTACGGCGGCGCGGGCAACGATATCCTAAAAGGAGGCGCGGGTGCCGATACCCTCGACGGCGGCGCGGGCGACGATACCCTCGAAGGTGGCGCGGGTGCCGATACCCTCGACGGCGGCGAAGACACAGACACCCTCTCCTACGAGGGCGAGAGTGCGGCGGTTGTAGTCAACCTCGGCACGCAGACTTCTTCGCTCGACACGATCGCCAACTTTGAAAATGTCATCGGTGGGTCAGGCAACGACGAGATCACGGGTGATGTTAACGACAACATCATCGACGGTGGTGCGGGCGACGATATACGCCTGGACGGCGGCGCAGGAGAGGACACGATCTCAGGCGGTGCGGGCAACGACAAACTCTACGGCGGCGACCAGGGAGACTTCCTCTACGGAAACGACGACAACGACGAACTCTACGGTGAGGGGGGCGACGACATTATCGAAGGCGGCGACGGCAACGACATCATCGATGGCGGCGCGGGTGACGATACACGCCTCGACGGCGGCGCAGGAGA
>JABACB010000207.1 GCA_014237925.1 Alphaproteobacteria bacterium | reverse complement strand
TAAAAGTTCTCTTGCAATCATGTCTCTATCTTGTTGGTTGTTAGGTAGCTTAATTGATTTTGGAATTGTAACCCAACCATTTGCATTTCTACAAAACACAGCTGGTCTTCCTTCTTCATAACCCATATGAACATCTTCTAACCAATTAAGATCATCCCAACCCATAGCTTCTACATATTTTTTTAAGAAAGGAGTAATCCTTTTATAATCAGGTAGCATGTTAACATCATATCTATAACCAATGTGCTGTCCAATTTCTTGTTCACGATCAGTATCAAGACCATCAGCTCCAACTACAAATGTTTCTTCATTATTACTCATAATTACTCCTTATCTTAAAAGCGTGTCATGTCAGGACGACCGACTGTGTGCTGAGAGCCTGCAATAGGAACCTGTGCACAAGCCGAGGCCTCCATAGTCAAAGCAGCCAAATCTTCTGGCTCTAGAGAGTGTATATTCGTCTTACCACAAGCACGAGCCATCATTTGACACTCAATTGCAAGTGTATGTAAGAAGTTGTATACACGCTCAGATGCTAAATCTGGGTCAAGACGCTTTCTAAGTTCTGGGTCTTGAGTCGCAACACCAACCGTACAACGACCTGTATGACAGTGATAGCACTCTCCTGCCTTAACGCCCATTTCACCTTCATAATCCGACTCCGGTGTATCTCTGTTACAGTTAAGTGCCATAAGAGCAGAGTGGCCAATAGCAACCGCATCGGCACCAAGTGCTACCGCTTTAGCAACGTCACCACCATTACGGATACCGCCAGCATAAACGAGTGAAATTCTGCCAGTCATACCGACATCATCAATCGC
>JABACB010000206.1 GCA_014237925.1 Alphaproteobacteria bacterium | reverse complement strand
GTACCGTCATTACTCCCAAAGATATAGGTGTCTCTGTCTACACCGTCACCGCCAATCAGCGTGTCGGAGCCCTCACCTCCTCGCAGAGTGTCATCGCCCTCACCGCCCTCCAGACGATCATCTCCACCCTCGCCTATAAGGGTGTTGTCGTTGTCGTCGCCCGTCAGCCAGTCGTTGTATTGTGAGCCGTAGATATCTTCGATGTTGGTGAGGATATCGCCCTCAGCGTCGTTGTCGTTGGCTTGAAAGCCGAAGCTGTTCGCCTCGAAATCTTGTTGCTGTTGTCCTTGCAACAACAGACTCGCCCTGACCCCTTCGTCTGCATCACCATAGTTGGCGATATCGGTGTCGGCGCCGCCGTCAAGGATGTCCGCGCCTTCTCCGCCTATGAGGTTATCGTTCCCCTCGTCGCCGTAGAGCGCATCCGTTCCTCCCTTGCCGAGGATATAGTCGTTACCCGTACCACCGTGCAGGATGTTGGCATTATCGTTGCCTCTCAAGGTGTTGCCATAATCCGAGCCGATGAGGTTGTTGATGCCGCTAAGCGTGTCGCCTACAGCCCAGCCACGGGAGACGGAGGCAGGGTCGGTGCGAAGGTCGACCTTGACAGTGTTAGTCGATCCTGTGTAGCTGACCCAGTCTGCGCCTGCTTCGCCCGTGAAGGTGTCGGCATCATCGGTTGCCAAGAAGGGATTGCTCTTGCTTCCTTTGACGGTCTGTATCGGTGGCACGACAAGCGAGCTTGCAGGGATTTCTTCGCCGCTGCCAGAGGGATTGCGCGTGTAGAAGGTGTAGCTTGAAGGGTCGCTAGAAAATTCGATGACA
>JABACB010000205.1 GCA_014237925.1 Alphaproteobacteria bacterium | reverse complement strand
AATCAAGGGCGGCGAGTTCCTAAATGCTTTAAGGGGAAACGTTGTCGAAGGTAGCTCGGCGGATAATGTAATTACTGGTTTGGCTCGCAATGATTTGATTAAGGGCAATGACGGAGCAGACACAATCTACGGCGGATCTGGTGCTGACACCCTCAAGGGTGGAGCTGGCGAAGACGAAATCAGCGGTGGCACGCAAAACGATAAGCTCTACGGGGATGGTGGTAATGATCAACTCCGTGGTAACGAAGGAGCCGACACTATCAAGGGCGGCGATGACAACGACGAGCTATACGGCGGCGAGGGCAACGACAAGCTATACGGCGAGAATCACGACGACATTATTTACGGCGGAACTGATAAAGTTGGTCTCAAAAGTGGTAACGATCTTCTCGAAGGCGGAAGTGGTGTTGATGAACTCTATGGTGGCGACGGAGAGGATACCCTCTATGGTGGCGCTGGCGATGATAAGCTATTGGATGGCGGCGCGGGCAACGACAAGATATACGGCGGAGATGGCGATGATACGCTGTTAGATGGCGGCGCGGGCAACGACAAGATATACGGCGATGATGGCATTGATACTCTCCAAGGTGGCACTGGCGAAGACCTTCTCGAAGGCGGAGATGGTGCGGACAGCCTATCGGGTCAGGGTGATAATGATGTGCTACGAGGTGGTGCTGGCGATGATACGCTATTGGATGGCGGCGCGGGCAACGACGAGCTTGATGGCGGAGCGGGCAACGATAACTTGATGGGAGGAGAGGATGACGACACCTTCCTCAATCTCGCAATCTACTCTTCTGACGGTACTTTATCTAGTGGTGTT
>JABACB010000204.1 GCA_014237925.1 Alphaproteobacteria bacterium | reverse complement strand
TTGCAAAGCGGTTAGCTACGTTGTGTATTGAAGACGAATTTTGTAGATTGGTGACTATCATTATCCCAATAGCTTCGTTGTATTAGTTGTGTATTGAAGACGAATTTTGTAGATTGGTGACGCCTGTTTGATTTTATCAGCCCCAGTATTAGTTGTGTATTGAAGACGAATTTTGTAGATTGGTGACGCTACATAAGAAATACTTCCACCGCCATTAGTTGTGTATTGAAGACGAATTTTGTAGATTGGTGACTTATATTCCTAGGGGGACTAATAGGGTATTGTTGTGTATTGAAGACGAATTTTGTAGATTGGTGACTGCTAGGGGAAGGTATGTAGAGACGTGGGTGTTGTGTATTGAAGACGAATTTTGTAGATTGGTGACGTAACAAAGCATCTGCCCCACCCAGTTCTTGTTGTGTATTGAAGACGAATTTTGTAGATTGGTGACTACTGCCTATTAAACCAGCTTCCACATTATGTTGTGTATTGAAGACGAATTTTGTAGATTGGTGACCGGCTCATCATACACATTTAAAGTGAATGGGTTGTGTATTGAAGACGAATTTTGTAGATTGGTGACTCTTTTAATAACTCTTGAGACAACTCCCCTGTTGTGTATTGAAGACGAATTTTGTAGATTGGTGACTCCCTAATATAACTCAACGAAGAGCCACTACGTTGTGTATTGAAGACGAATTTTGTAGATTGGCGACTAGTGCGAATAGCTCCTTTACTTCTGGTGGGTTGTGTATTGAAGACGAATTTTGTAGATTGGTGACTAGTGCGAATAGCTCCTTTACTTCTGGTGGGTTGTGTATTGAAGACGAATTT
>JABACB010000203.1 GCA_014237925.1 Alphaproteobacteria bacterium | reverse complement strand
GCTCCCAAAAGCGAATTTGAACCGTAAGATGCACCGTAGATCGTATAAGCAGAGTCAGGTTGATTGAAATAGTCTTCGATGTAGACGCTGTTCCAATGAACACGGTCGTCTCCGCTTCCTCTGTCGTGGGTGACGATTTGCAGGTCGTCGCCTGTTTGCGATTCTGTAAAGCGTGGGTCCCGAGTGACCGAGTTGTAATTCATGTTGCCTCTGGCGAAATAAAAGTTGCTATCCGTGTAAGTCACCCCCGATGGAGCGCGGAAGGACACCGAGTTGCCTGTTTCGTCGCCGTTACTTCTTATGACATCCACGCCATAGATACCTACGCCATCGTACGCGTCGAAGAAATAACGATCCTCTCCTTGCTCGCCCTGCAGGAGATCGGAGCCTCTGCCGCCGTAGAGATTGTCGTTGCCCTCGCCGCCGTAGAGGAAGTCGTCGCCCTTGCCGCCGTAGAGATTGTCGTTGCCCTCGCTGAAGTCATCGTTGCTGTTGCGATCGCCGCCGTAGAGGTAGTCGTCGCCATCGCCGCCGTAGAGGTTGTCGTCGTCCTCGCCGCCGATGAGGTAGTCTTTGCCCTCGCCGCCGTAGAGGTCGTCGTTGCCCTCGCCGCCGTAGAGGTTGTCTCTGTCATTACCGCCGTAGAGGTAGTCGTTGCCATCGTCGCCGTAAAGCCTATCGTTGCCACTGCCGCCGCGCAAGGTGTTGGCATTGTCGTTGCCGGTCAAGATATCGCCATAATCCGAGCCGATCAAATGGTTGATGCCGCTAAGCGTGTCGCCGGCAGCACCACCAGAGACTGCTGCAGGGTCGGTGTAAAGGTTGACCTGAACGCCG
>JABACB010000202.1 GCA_014237925.1 Alphaproteobacteria bacterium | reverse complement strand
GCAAGTTGTGGACATCCAGATGCAAAGAGACGAAAATACAATTGGATTAAACGGAGCGTTCCTGCGTTATAATTATGTTGAAACAATTTTTTAAATCAAAAAATAAATTACAGACTCCAACTATAGGTGCCAACACACACATTGTAAGTCAAATACATTCATTACAAATTGAAAAAGATATTCTTACAAAAACAATTGCACGATTATATCAAAATGAATCAGATTTAACAAAAATTCAAAAAGATAGACTACTACTAAAATATCAACATCAATTAGGCGTGGTAATCACCAGAATTGAAAAGCTAGAAAATGCAAGTAAACATCCAGACCTAGGACCATTAGGAGATGGTTTGATTACATTAATGGATCAAAAGTTATCTCAACTTGATCAAAGATTATACGAATTAACATCAAAGATACAAATTGCACAAGTACAAAACAATGTTCAGGCTAAAAATGACAAAAAATTAAGTGGAATTAAAAATAAAGAGGAAAAATCAAAACCAATCTTTGAAAAACCAATTGAAGAATATGCTAACAAAAGCTCAGACAAATTTGAAATTACAACTTTAACATCATTGCCAAAATTAGATCCAGTAAAACAATCAAAGTATGATGAAATGTTATCACAACTAAGTAGTGATGTCATAACACCAGCACCAATAAAACCAAAAATCTATGAAGAACAAAAAACAGAGGCAGTTGAAATTAAAGAACAAAACATAATCCCAGTGATTGAAAATAAACCTGAAACAATTATTCAACAAGTTCCAGAACCAGTTATACAACAAATAACAAAACCAATTGTAGAATTACCAGAAGAAGCAGACTTGGATGA
>JABACB010000201.1 GCA_014237925.1 Alphaproteobacteria bacterium | reverse complement strand
GTGTCGATTTTAATTGTGATGGGTCTGCTGGCTCTACTTGGTTTCAATCCACGTCCTCCGAAGAGGACGTTGTGTCGCGCTTACTCCATACTTCACGTAAGATCCGCTGATGTTTCAATCCACGTCCTCCGAAGAGGACGTTGTGTCCAGGTTCAGTATCACCACGCAGGTAGATATCACATGTTTCAATCCACGTCCTCCGAAGAGGACGTTGTGTCCAAGATGATTCTACCTCTATTGGCATCATAATTTGGTTTCAATCCACGTCCTCCGAAGAGGACGTTGTGTCAGAGAGGATCATAATGCCTGATATCCTGCAGTCCATGTTTCAATCCACGTCCTCCGAAGAGGACGTTGTGTCTTTCTTTAGGATCATTCAGGACCGCCCGCGCGCACGTTTCAATCCACGTCCTCCGAAGAGGACGTTGTGTCACAAAGTTTGCATCTATATTTTCAGCGTCGTTCTGTTTCAATCCACGTCCTCCGAAGAGGACGTTGTGTCAGGTCGAGGCACCAAACAAGAACCCCGCAGAAATTGTTTCAATCCACGTCCTCCGAAGAGGACGTTGTGTCACCACTCTTTATAATGTAATCATTACGGATAGATGTTTCAATCCACGTCCTCCGAAGAGGACGTTGTGTCTTGTAGTGTATTTTGCCACGCTACAATAATAACGATTGTTTCAATCCACGTCCTCCGAAGAGGACGTTGTGTCACCTTAACGGTGTAGTAATGGGGGTTAGATTATCTGTTTCAATCCACGTCCTCCGAAGAGGACGTTGTGTCTGTCGTATGTGATCAAGCCCGTATAGTCGTTTGTGTTTCAATCCACGTCCTCCGA
>JABACB010000200.1 GCA_014237925.1 Alphaproteobacteria bacterium | reverse complement strand
AAAATGTCCGCGAGGACGATTCCAGCTCTCCTACAAGACGCACCGCCGCGAAGGTTTCATCTTCCTCTTCCTCTCCTATGGTCGATTTTGCCGCCTTGTTTCCACATCTTGCGAAAGCCTCACAGCCCACACCTGCTGTGATGACGACTCCGTACATAGATTCTGCCTCGCAACTCGAGGAAAAGGACAAAAATCCCTGCCGTCGTATCCTTTCGCCCAAACAGCCCTTTTGGGAGAGCTTCTGTCAGCCCGGCGATATCAAAATGGCTCAAACGATCGCAGTGCGACGCTTCGAGGATTGCGACCACTACGAACAAGTGTTGCGTGGATCGAGTGTCTTCTCCGTGATGGTAGACGATGCCAAAACGATCCGTGTCTTCTACTGTCGCTTCCTCGCGCGCGCCAACTTCGCCGCCGCCGACGAGCGCTCCAGCTGGCACATCGCAGGCTTCAACGGCAACAGAGAACTGCCCTCTCCGATCAAAAGAATGAGAACGGAAGCCTCGACCTTGAAGACGGCGCTTCTTGCGAAGATGGAAAAGGTCAACCTCTCGCTTTACTTGGCAGAACTATGCCCCGTCCTGCTCTTGATGCACGCAAGCCTCGCCCTGCCAAGCGTGGCGATCACCAAGCTCAGACAACGCGGGTTCTTCTTCGCAACGCTCGACAACGAAAGCTCGCTCGCGCTCGGAATAGAAGGGATCGATCCTTTGTGCGACGTGATGGCGGTGGAAAGAGCCTTGCAGGATTGGAAGTGGATGCCTTTCTCGGCGGTTTTTACGGACGACAAAAAAGGGATGCAGTCTTCCTCGAAGTCCGACAGGACTTAGCGTTTTTTGTGG